>PDRU01000233.1 GCA_002748225.1 Spirochaetales bacterium
TGAAAGCCGGGCTCAACTTCCGCGGCAAAGATCCGGGGACCGTCGGTATTCATGGTAATTTCAACCGCACGGAATCCCGAGTCGCCCACTTTTACTTCCAGCCTGCTTCCGTCAGGCTCAATCTGGGTAATTGTATCCAGATAGTCTTTCTTCAGAAAATCACCGACAGGATAGGTATGTCCCCATCCAAAATAGGCAATGGTCTTGGCCCGGGGCGTAGGAGCATATTGAGGATGCTGCCAGAGTTTGGTTTTATAATTCGTCATATTGATCCACAGTTCATGAGAGTGAACTGAAGCTGTCAACATGAGCCCTAAAATAAGAAAACTGAAAAAACGTGTACTTTTTTTCATAGTTCCTCCAAAAAATGATTTTTTCCGGCGGCATTATATACCACACATTAGGAGTATGCAACTAATTTGATAGTGTTTATTGCAATTTGCCGCGCCTAACCCGCATCAACACCTCAAGGCCGTTACCCGCCGAAAATAAGCAGGCCAGCCCGGTAGGCAAGACCGCCCGCCACAAGGGATGAGGCCACGTAGTACAGAGTGCTGCCAACGGTCCATTTCAATGACTTTGTCTCAGCGTAAATGGTGGCCACCGTGCCGATACAGGGAACGGTAAAAAAGAACGTAAAGACAAAAGCCAGAGCCGAAGCGGGACTTACCGCCGAAGAAAGGGCGCCGGCCAGCAAAGCACGGTCCACACCCGCTGAAGCCATAAACAGACCGGTTATGGAAGAGCCGCCTCCCAGACCGTAAAGAATGGCCAAAACAGATAACGAGGCCTCCTTGGCAACCATGGCGGACAAAAGGGCAATAAACAAACGCCAGTCCAGACCCAGAAAACGGGTTACAGGATTAAAAAACTGTCCGAATTTTGCCAGTACGGAGAGTTCCATATTCCCGTCCGCCCGGTAAGAGAGTGCCCATACAACAAACGAAACAACAACAATAAGGCTGAAGGCCCTTTTCAGAAAGCCCTTTACCTGTACAAAGACATAGCTGAAAATGGTTTTCCAGTTGGGTTTATGATACGGAGGCAGCTCCATAATCAGGCCGGAGGCCTTACCCCGGACAAC
>PDRU01000054.1 GCA_002748225.1 Spirochaetales bacterium
GGTCTGGGACAGGCCGTTCCTTTCTGGGCTATAGCCATTAGCCGGATTTCCTGGTTTGCCAGGCTTTTTGGCATTATCGCGGCAATGAATATCGGTCTTTACAGCGGCGAACTTCCCTTCCGGCGGGCCGGCTCGGTTTTAAGCATTGGAGCTTTAGCCGTTCTGACTGTGGCTGTTATGGTTCCTCTGGATGTTACTCAGCTGACGGGGAATCTGATGTACCGTTCTGTGGAGACTTTTTCTCTGGCCCTGGTGGCTCTGGCTCTGGAGCTTCTGGCTGTTATGTCGCTGGCCGGTACGGCCGCAAGTTCCGGGAATTCCCGTTATTACATTCTGGCCGCTTCCTTGTTTGTTATACTTTTAGGGGTTGATTTTTCTTTTTTTGTTTCCCGTCCGCTTGTTATTCCGGGAGCTGTAATGATGGCTGCCGGTCTTATTATGTTCAGCCGGCAAATAAGAAAAATATATCAGTGGATTTAAACGATCATAAAGATGAGCAGTCCTGTTCCCAGGGGAATAACCAGGTTATCGCCGTCTTTCAGGGGAAGGGTTTCCAGCAGGGTTGCTGTAGCGGCCGCGGCTAATGCCGGAAGAATTTGATTCAGTACAAACAGCGAACTTATTAAAACAGCCAGAAAACATGTTATGGAGCCAATCAGGGTTTTTCCGGTTGGAAGAGTAATGTTCTTCCGCCGCCAGAATTTACCGGCCAGACTGGCAAGGCCGTCACCGAAGGCCACCGCGTATATGGCCACACTCGCTGCCGGATGCGGATAATAGATAAGTGCGGACATGGCCCCCAGGGCCAGAGTAACCGGTCCCCAGATAAAACCTTTTTCCATTGGACGGGCGGCCATCATGGTAACAGAAGAAATAAAACCGCGGGCGTGCCCGTTCAGCCGGGCCAGTTCGTTAACAATGTAGAAGAGACTCCCGACAGAAAGACACAGAACGGTAAAAACAAAGTTGAAACGGGCCAGCAGGGGAACCAGAGCAATGGAAATATGAAGGGTTTTACGAACCAGCTCTTTGCGCAGAGTCTGATCAAAAGATATTAAGAAGGGCCCTTCGGTAACCATATGGAATAACTATAAGTTATCTTTGGATGTTTTCCAACAAATACCATAATCTTGCCATTATTCATAAGAAAAATTAACCGCAAACCAGTCAGAAACACCGTTTAATCTTTCAGGCAGACTTCCCGGCGGCAGCGCCGTAGTAAGTTCTGCGGCCAGCCAGGAACCTTCCTCGTCGACATACCGGAATCCTTTACCGGGAATCTGCAGTGCCGCAATGGCATGATGTGCCTGATGGGAAAGCAGCATCAGGCCCGGAACATTGTAGCGGTCAAGAAGTACTAACAGCGCCAGAACCAGAGAATCGCAGTCGCCGGTTGCGGAAGAACAGGCGGTTACAGGCGAGAGCAGTCCGGAAACACTTTCTATTGAACCGTAGGAAAAGCCCTGAAGCCAGGAAAGAATTTCTTTGGCCGCCTGCTCCGGTTCTGCGGAAGCCTGCGGCAGAGGACCGTTGTTGAGTGCTTCTGCCAGAGGCGCCAGGCGGCTGTAGGTGTCGCGGTAGACCATGCGGTAATAGCGCTTCCATGCCGGGTAGAAAATTTCGGGTATGCCCGCGTAGGCGGATAGTACGGCGGCTTCCCGTTCTATAAGCTTTTGCGACGCTTCAGCGGCTGCAAGGCTGTTGTTCCAGCTGATGTTTTGGCCCTGGAAAGAGCTGTTTATAATCTGGCCGGTTTTGCCGTATTCCGGACTGCTGAATTCCATAAAACGGCTGACGGCTCCCGGACTGAGGGTTTCCCGGGGGCCTGGAGAGTAGGAGTCCAGAACTGAAAGCAGGAAGGGCTGCATTTCGGAAAAATCTTCATCTGCGGCAAAGGCCGAAAGGCGGATATTGACGCCGGCATCCAGAACCAGCAGAAACCAGCCGCGGAAGGTTTCTCCGGAAAGGGTAAAGGTCCAGTCGGCCAGAGCGGCCTTCCCCCCCCAGCAGGGAAAAGCGATAATCTGTCCTTGTGCGTTTTCCGGACGCACGTCATCGGCAAAAGTCTGCATATCGGTCCATGTGCCCGGTTCCCAGAACATGGCCTCTACCGCTCCGCGGGAATCCGGAGAGAACCAGCAGGGTCTTGATTTATCTTCACCGGTCAGAACCCATGTTTCAGGAATATTCAGCCGGCTGCCCCGGACAAGGGGAACTTCGTAAGCGCCGGCTTTGCCTGGAAAAAAGCCCAGGAGAATTGTTATAAACAGAAAAAGAAAAGGGCGTAATTCTTTCGTTTTACGGTATAAAAGTAATGTCATACGTTTATTTTATCGGCGTTTTTTCCAGCTGGCCGGTTGTTTTATTAAAAATAATGCGGACAGCTTTCAGGGGGTCTTCTACTTTCAGCTGACGCCCGTGACTCTCAAAAATAACACCCGGCCAGGCTGTTCCCTGTATTTCAATGGCGGAGTCAAAGTGTTCTTCAAATTTTTCCTCAAGCATAATAATGCGCAGTTTTTTCTTTCTGAGCAGTTTTACGGCATCCAGTTTTTTCTGACGGATCATAATCAGCGTGTTTCCCGTATCCGGTTTTTTGGAAATTTTTTCCATCATTTCGTCTGTTTTTTTTATGAAATCCTTAATTTTATTTACTTCGTTTTGAACCTGTTCAATCTGGTTTTCTATCAGATAGTTCTGGCCGAATAATATGAGCGTGTCAGAACCTTTTTCGTTTCCCGCGTCGCCGCAGACAAGGCCTTCTTTAACTTTTACTGTGCCGCCGATAATCCGGCCGTCCGGGGGGAGTTCCAGTTTCCCGTTGCATTTTACCATGCAGTTCATCAGCGTTTTTGCTGCCTGTATATTGCCGGTAGAGAGCAGGTTTGCTTCTTCCGCGTATCCCAGTTTCAGGCTGCCTCCTGTTCTGATAACAGCTTTGTGTTCTCCTTTTATGCCTTTGTTTATTTGAATATCTCCGGAAGAAGTAACAAGCGCGGCCTGAACAACTTCGCTTACCTCTACACCTTCGGCGCCCTGAACAACAACTTTGGAAAGGATGGAGCCCTGTACCTGAACAATACCCGGAAAGTTGATATTTCCCGTGGTTGTGGAAACATCGCCTTCAATTTTCATTATATGCTGAATAAAGAGCTGTCCGTCCTTCATAATCAGAAAACCGCCCTTTTCAGCGCTTAAGGAAGAAAAGCCGTTTTCATCTTTTTTCAGAATATTCTCACCAATTTTATAGATGCTGCTGTTTTCCTTAAGCGGCTCGCCAAGAATATTCCAGCCGCCCATATCTTCGTCCGACAGCATTGTTCCTATTAACTCGCCTGTTTTTACGGGAATGGGCGATTGAGCCGGATCTCCTGAAATGTTAAGGGAAAGCTGGTTGTCGTCTTTCATGGGCAGCCGGCCTTCCGCCATGAGGGCCTGGGTAACTATTTCGCCCTGAAGAGACAAATCCACGGCTTCCATTATGTTCTCTTCCAGAAATCCTTTAACAATGCCGGCCTTTTCCGCTTCCGCATGAATGGCGTCGGAACTGGCCGGAGCGCCTGTTCCTTCCGGCAGTCTGAGCGAAACAAACGCCTTTAACTTGTCTTCGGTTATATTTATTTGAATTAAGGCATTGCGGTGGCGGCGGACGCGCAGATGAATGGCGCCGTTTTGATCCGTACCCATGTCCAGCAGGCCGTCGGCAAGAATTTTCAGATTGTCCGACTCCCATTCCAGACCTTCGTGAGTATGAATAACCGGATCGTTTCCCAAAAGGCCTTCCAGGGGTTCTCCGTAAACCGATTTTCCGGCAGCGCCTTTTTGGGGTTCGGCAAGTTTTCCGGCAATCTGACCGGCCTCTGCGGCGGCCATTTGGGAAACCATTTCCAGCGGGAAGGCTTTCAGAGAAGGAATTCCTTTTAACAGTTCCGGTTTTTCTTCCAGCCGTTTCAGGACGGCCTGCATTTCCTCTTCTTCCAGAAAGGGTCTTTCAATAAGCAGTTCCCTGTCGGGGCCGCGTTCAGGCTCCGTTCCCTCTGCCAGCAGTATCCGGGCTTCTGTTTCTCTGCTTTTCCAGAATTCAACAATGGCGGCTTTAATTTCTTCGCCGTCGGCGTCGGCCAGCCGGCTTTTGCGCAGCAGTTCCGCAATAGCCTCAAGCTTCAGCGGTTTGCCGCCTTTTTCTTCCCGGCGGAGAATAAGTTCCGCCCGGGTTCTTGACGGATTTACAACAATTTCCATCAAGCCGTCTTTACGGGACGTTTTACTCATAACGGGCTCTGACTGGATGCTTCAACAATTTTCTTTTTAAGAAACCGGTTCTCCTTTTTAAGTTCATTTATTTCCAGCTGCTGGGTTCGGAGCGTTTCCAGCAGATCTCCCTGGGTCAGGGCTCCGCTGTGCAGTAATTCTTTCAATGATTCTTTTTTCGTATCGAAATCAACTTCCGCTTCCATTTCGGCTTCACGGAAACTGTCTTCCGAACCCAGGTTTGTCAGGATTCCGGTTGATTCAGTTCCCATTTCCAGAATTTTGTCGGTTATCCGGTAAATTGCCTGCGCCAGAACAGACTGCGGTTTGTAGGCAACAATCGGCAGGCCGGAATTTTGGGCCGTAAGCTGTATCTGATCACGGTAAATAACGCCCAGACTCTCCATTTCAATGCCCAGGTAGTCTCTGGCGGATATGCGCAGGCGGTTGTTCCTGTTGATATCTTTGGGGTTGTCCAGCATGTTCATTACAAGTCTGGGGCGTAAAAGCGCCGCTTTCTGCCGGTAGGAATCGTATACAGAAGGGTCCATTACGCGTATGGAGTCCAGAAGTTTGTTCATGTGAATTTTCTGAAGGGACGTTCCGTCTTTACGCAGATCTTCCATGTAGGAATGAACCGGAGACGATTTATTATAACAGCCTGTCAGTATGCGGAAAACAGCGTTTTTCAGAAAAAGGTAGGCGTTCAGCGTGGATGTAAGAGTGGGAACGGCAACAAGAATACCGCAGCCGGAAAGCAGGAAGAAATCAACTGTATTAAAACTGGTTCCGGCACCCAGATCCAGAACAAGATAATCAGCATTCAGTTTCTGAAGGGCGGAAGCCAGCCGGCGTTTTGAGGCCGCCGGAATATTGGCGGCTCCGGGCAGTTCGGCCTCTCCGGGTATCAGCCGCAGATTTTTCCATGACGTGTCAATAATTATGTCATCCAGCCGGGTCTTTCCATTGTTCAGAAAGGTTCCAACACCGAGGGTTCCCGGCTGTTCACCAAGCATAAGATGAAGATTGGAGCCTCCCAGATCAAGGTCGGCCAGAACAACAGATCGCCCGCTCTGCGCCAGCGCAAGAGCCAGATTGGCCGAGATAAGAGATTTACCGACACCGCCTTTTCCGCTGGCAACGGCTATTATCTGCATCAGCAAACCTCCGAATTAAAGTATTAAGGGGGGAACGTTTGTTAATTTTTGCCGGGCGGCAGGTTCCTCTCACAGCATAAGGTTAGGACTTGGAAGGGGTCAAGGGGCAGGATAATTTCAATCTGGTTAACTTTACCCTTTAGAAGAGCGTATGAGG
>PDRU01000234.1 GCA_002748225.1 Spirochaetales bacterium
TTCCGTTTTTCTCTTTACCCCGGGGGTATCCTTTTTTGCCGACTTTGACGGTGAACCCGGATCGTTCTTCTACCGTCCGGGAGTATGGCTGTCATGGAATGTTGAAGACATCTATCAGGGCGTAGCGCGTCACTGCGACGAGGCAAGCGCCGGACACATGAAGGTAATCGGAATAATGCTGGACTCGCCGTTCGGGTATTATCTGGAACTGGGTAAAGTGGATATGTCCTTTCAGGGCGGTCCCGCTCTGTATCTGCGCGTGCCCCTCTACACCGCCCAGGAAGGAACCGGAGAACCGAAAGATTTCTGGAAAGCTTACTACGGCGCAGCCCAGTTTCTCTATCTGAGCCTGGGGATTTTTGCCGAATTCCCTGCTGGAAGCACAACGGATATGCGGACCGGGTTCCGGTTTTATCAGCCGTTTTCCAATTTCTGGACCAACGCGCCGTTAACCCACAATATGAACATGGGCCTTGTCGTGTCATTTAAATTTGATCTCATGGAAAATGAATAATACCGGGGGCGCCCCCGGCCACTAAATCTCTAATTTAATGGCCGGGCCGGGCTGTCCGTTCCAACGCGCTCTCCGGGGGTCTTCTACCCGGCTCTGTCGCCGCCGCCGGAGCCCCCCGGCGCGTTTCCCCTGCCATCCCTTGCGCAAAATACGCTGCTGTCTAAAACCTCACAGCTGAAACCGCGTCCTCTTCCGCCATTCCGAGTTTCCGGTTCAATACCAGAATAAGAAAGGCGCCGGTTGCTGTATCCAGAAAGGCGGCGGCCATTCCCAGCAGGGGCAGCGCCGGAACCAGAATCATCCAGCCGTCATCAAGCCCCCGTCCATATAAAGCGCCGAGCATAATCAAAGCCGGAGCCAGCCCCCTGTCCGGAGAAGAGGGAAGCGCAAAAGATACCAGAAAAGCAAAGAGAGCCGTCCAGGCCGCCTGAAAAAGGGTAATCTCCAGACTCGAATAAGAGCGGATAATCGTCAGCATGGAAAACGCGGCAATAAACGCGGTTCCGCCGCGGGCAAACAGAAGATACACCGGAGCGGTCAGTCCGGCATTTTTACGCGGAATATTCAGA
>PDRU01000252.1 GCA_002748225.1 Spirochaetales bacterium
TTGCGGCAGGTATTCTGCTTTTGACAGGCTGCGGCTCTCCCGATGACCCCGCAGGGGGAGGAGGCGGCAGTTCCAAGCCTGCTGAAGAAAGCGGTTTTGGAGGAGGTGTCATTGGAGAGCAGGGAACGCTGAGCCTGACTGATTCCGGCCAGAGCCTGACCATGATTTATGCCAAAGACAGCATCAGCAGAACCTCCCCTACGGGATTCGATGACAGTGGAAGTTTTACTTTGTTTATACCGTTTTGGATAGCCGGGACCGAAACGACCAACGCTGTCGTTGCGGCGGTGCTCCAGTGGGCCTATGATAACGGCAAGTTTGATACCGGGAATTCCAGTGCTCACAACTACCTGAACGAAGATACGGTAAAATACGGTAATCAGGAGCTTGTTGATCTTGATGATTCCAATTGCCGTATTTACTATGACGAAGCTGAAAGCAAGTTTGAGGTAGAAATAATCGGCGATATCATCAATTACAGCAATCATCCTGCTGTTGCGATTAGCTGGTATGGAGCGGTGATGATCTGTAACTGGCTTACGGAGATGCGGGACGGTAATACTGGTAATCTGGTGTATACAAGCATGACTACGGATTATGGGGGCAGCGATGATAATTGGGATCATACAGAAACTTCAGAAGACCGGACAAAAAACGGTTTTCGCCTTCCCGGAAAATGGGAATGGGAGTATGCCGGGCGCTACCGCGGGGATGACAGTACAAATACGGTGAATGATTATACTAACCCCTATTTTACCAAAGGAAATTCAGCCAGCGGTGCAACAGCGGGTTATAATGATGCGAATGCTTGTCAGGCCGTGGCATGGTATGTTGAAAACGCTGGAGGGAGTACCCATCCTGTAGGAGAGGCAAAACAGCCAACACCCTTGGGCTCCATGATATGAGCGGTAATGTATGGGAGTGGTGCTTTGATTATAGTGGAGGCGGGCCTGACCGTGTGATACGTGGCGGCTGCTGGAGCAACGATGCGTACAGACTGCAGCTTGGCTATCGGGGCCACGGCACCCCGTCGTATACGGGCTACGGCATCGGCTTCCGCCTTTGCAGGACAGCGGATTAA
>PDRU01000246.1 GCA_002748225.1 Spirochaetales bacterium
ATGATCAGGAACCAGGAAAGTTGCGCGCAATGCGAATCTGCACCTGCTCCTGATAGTTGCCGTAACGCTGAAATTTTTGATAGTCGATACATTCGACATCCTTCGCAATCGTAGCAAATTCCTGAATGTTCGCCAGATGTTCCCTGACCATCCGTTCTTGCTCGCTGTCCAACATCGTCAGAACAGTGCCTAAATGCACACCGTACACACCATCATACTGCCAGGGAATCTCCGGAGGCAGCAGTATATTGAGAAAGCGTGCCGTATGCTCACCTTCCGTATATTCGGCCACAAGCGTGTCGTTCTCTTTTTTCAGCGTTGCCGGAACCAACATATGTCCCACCATGAACGAGGCAGTATCCCTGATAATCAGCGGATTCACGGCTTTAAGGAAATGGTCGAAATGCTGCCCGGTGCAGCTATAACGGATAATATCGTTATGTGTAATGGTAAACTCACTCAGGCTATCCCTGGACCAGGAGCAGAAATCGGCGACAAGATGGAGCGGAGTTCGCTGCGGATTAATCTCGGCTGCCTCTAACAATGCACTAAAATCTATGAGCTCCTGGTCTTTGACCTGATGATAGATCTCAAAAAGAGCCCTCTCGGTTTCCTCTGTCACAGGACATTTACAACTTAACAACATGTTCAGTAAGGTCTGTAATCCTTTTTTCTCAATTGTAATGGGCATAGCGTGGTCTCCTGTGAATCTGGGATCGCCGCCATCCCTGACGGCATGTATGTCGTTAGAATGCAGGCGATTCCAGGTCTCCTTTGTTAATGTTTTTGGGACAAATAAGCTTTGAAATTCGTCTTTTTCTGCGCATGAATCGTGACAAATTCCAACACTTTGAGACGAATGAACCCGTGAGATGTCAGCAGTTCATCGATCTCGTACACATTGTATCGATACAATGTAAAGGTCTTTCCGGGAAATTGGTCGGATTGCACTTTAACCTCCCGTTTTTCTCCGTCACGGTGATCCATCACGGAGAACACAAATATGCCTTTCGGCTTTAAGATTCTGGCAACTTCTGTAAAAATCGGGGTGAGATCGGAAAAGATATGAAAGACTC
>PDRU01000055.1 GCA_002748225.1 Spirochaetales bacterium
GCTACACGGAAATCATCCATTCTTTTGGTGGAAACTTCATATTTCAGACGGTAGGAATCGGCTGCGGACTGGAGCAAACGCCTTACCAGGTTAAAAAAATCTATTCTTTCCCGGTACCCTTCCCTGCGCGGGTCCATTCCGTGAAGAAGAGTTTTCAGATTCAGCGTATTTTTGGCAACCGCCGCCAGCCGGGCTTCCAGTTCAACAACAGACCACTTCCACCGGCTGTTTTCCCCCAGGCTGTCTTTAACCAGATTAATGGCCAGTCCGCATTTACGGATAAGTTCATATCGCTTAATTTCCGGGAAAGAGCTGGTAGCCAGAAGTTTTTCTTCATAGTCGCTGAAAGGAACGTCAACAAAATCGGAAAAAACCTTTTCCAGCTGAATAATGGCCCGGTAACATGCTTTTCTGGCATAGTTAAGGGCATTTTCATTTTTCACACCCAAAAGAGACACAGAGAGGGCATTAATAACCAGATGGTGTGAAACAACAGTCAGATTGTCTACGGCCACTGAAATCCGCTTATACGGCTCACCTGCATCCTTATTGCGGAGAATGGCTTCAAGACGGCTTTCCTTTTCGTTCAGCTCATTAATTTTCTGCTTAAAAGGGGCAATATGTTCAAAATATTTTTTTCGTGCTTCCGCGTTTACTTTCGCCACTCAATCACCCGCCATTCAGATACCTGCAGCATTAACCCTGCCATCCTCTTTCTTTGAGAAGTCCGGCCGCATGTCCAAGGGAAGCTTCCGCATTCTGATCTCCGGCCAGCATGCGGGCTACTTCCTTAACCCGCTCAGATCCGTCTACCCGTTCAACGCGGGTAACCGTCCGGCCGTCTACAGTGCTTTTACTTACCTTTAAATGATTATCTGCGAAGACGGCGATTGACGCAAGATGTGTTATGCAAAAGACCTGTTTGGAACCTGAGAGAAGATGCAGATGTTCTCCCACCGCACGGGCCACCTCCCCGCCGATACCTGTATCCACCTCGTCAAACACCATGGTCTGTACAATATCCGACTCCCCCAGAACCGATTTAAGGGCCAGCATTACACGGGAAAGCTCTCCCCCGGAGGCCACCGATTTCAATGGTTTAGGCGATTCCCCCCTGTTGGCCGAAAGCAGGAACTCCACGTTATCCAAACCGTAGGGACCAATAAGAGTTTTGCCAGAGTTGTTCTGTTTTCCCTCAAGCTCCACTGAAAAACGGGCATCACCCATTCCCAGCGCTTTTAAACGGAGCTCTGTTTTCTCACGCATGGCAGACGAAGCTTTCCGGCGTTCCCGGCTTATGGCAGCCGCTTCCGCGGATATCCGGTTCTGAAGCTCAACTTTGCGTTCCTGCAGTTTCCGGCGTTCATCGCCCCGGCCTTCAAGTCCTTCCAGCCGCCGGACACATTCTTCCGAATATTCCAGAAGAGCCTCGGCATTCGGAACTCCGTATTTTTTTTCCAGGGTTCCCAAACGGGAGAGACGGCTGTCAACCGCTTCCATTTCTTCCGGATTGAATTCCACATCGTCCCTTTTAACGCGGATGTCCTGCACCAGATCTTCCAGCTCAATAAAAGCGCTTTCAAAGCGCTCCTGTATACTCCCGGCAGACGCGTCAATGGAAGAAATGCGGCGCAGCTTTTCTCCCGCACCTCTCAGGCGGGAAAGCGCTCCGGAACGGGCTTCGGATACAGCATCCAGAACGCCTTCCAGCTCCACCGCCAGTTCCTCCGAACGGGCCATAATTTTCTGGCGGTGTTCCAGTTCTTTTTCTTCACCTTTGCGAATTTTAACTTCCTGTATTTCTTCTACGGCAAAGCGCAGGAATTCAGCCTCACGCGCCGTCTCCGATTCTTCCTTTTCCAGAGCCTCAAGCTGACGCCCAAGATTTGTCAATTCAGTAAACTGCGCGGTAAAATCCTTAACTCTGTCCTCCAGACCGGCAAAGCTGTCCAGAAACTTCCGGTGCGAAGCAGTACGGAAAAGAGACTGATGCTCATGCTGTCCGTGGATATCCACCAGTAACTCGGCCAGCTCTGAAAGCGCCGTCCGGGTAACCGGAACGGACTGAATGGAAACAGTGCCTCTCCCTCCGGCTTTCAGCACACGCCGGATCAGAAAACAGTTATCTTCAGGAGTAATACCGTACTTTTCCATCCACTCCCGGAGTTCGGCTGTTTCTTCAACTCTCAGAACAGCATTCACCTCCGCCTCGCTGGCGCCTTCCCTGATATTCTCCGCACTGCCCTTCTGCCCCAAAGCAAGAGAAAGGGCATCTATAAGAATGGATTTACCCGCGCCTGTTTCTCCCGACAGAACATTAAAACCAGGCCGGAACTCAACAGTTACCTCATCCATCAGAGCAAAATTCCGAATATGTATCCGCTCAAGCATTCACGCCTCCCGACCAGCCAAGCTTATTTCGGACCACCTCGTAAAAAACACGGCGGTTGGATTTGATAATCCGCACACTGTCCGGAATACCCATTACATGTATTTCGTCTTCTTCCTCCAGAGGAAAAAGCTCCTGTCCGTCCACCGTCAGCTGTACGGAAACCCGCTGATGCCTGTCAACACGGATCACCGCTTCATCCGAAGAGGGCAGAACCATGGACCTCCAGGAAAGCGAAAACGGACTGAGCGGTGTCAGAACCAGGGCATCCATGGGCGGAACAATAACAGGCCCGCCGGCAGCCAGAGAATGCCCGGTTGAACCGGTGGCAGTAGCCAGAATAATACCGTCCCCCTGAAAACGGCCCCCTTCATATCCGCCCAGTTCAACCGAAAGTCTGACCATCTTGCTTATACCGGCGGCACTGACAACCGCGTCGTTAGCTCCCCGGTACTGTGCGGCAACTTTACCGGCCCGGTACACTTCCACATTGAGCATTAAGCGGCTTTCTACTTCCAGCTTTCCCGTCAGCCAGGCATCAAGAGTTTCCTCCCACTCATAATGAGTTACTTCCGTAATAAAACCGAAAGTACCCAGATGAACCGGCAGAACAGGCACAGGGTTAAGCGCGAATTTACGGGCACAGGAAAGAAAAGTACCGTCGCCGCCCAGAGAAACAGCAAACTCAACCTTTTTACCGGACTCCTCTACACGCTTCGGCAGCCGCTGTTCCCGGGAACTGCAGGGAACCACCTCAAAACCGTTTTCCTCCAGTTTTGTCTTCATCCTGCAGAAAATTTTTCCGGCAAGAGTTTTCTGAGGATTATAGACAATAACTGTTAAACCGCCCATTGCTGCTCCTGTTTCAGTATATGCCGGAATCAAGGCAAAGTGGACAGTACCTTGGCAATATGCTGAACATTCTTCTTTCCAAGAGTGGGATAAAGCGGGAAAAGAAGCACACTCATCATCAGGGAACGGGCCACGGGGCATTCATCGCTTGCGCAATTAAATGCCGGCGCCGTTTCAATACCCTTCTTCCGTGCGTAGCGGATCACTTCTTTCATTCCGGAAGAGAGTACCACCGGAAAAGAATAAGGTACGGCCCTCACCTCTTCACTTTCAGGACTTGCCAGGGTTCGGTGACGCCCTTTGAGCAGAGCATTGCGGAATACCTCAGCTATCGTTTCACGCGTTTCCAGAGCCTGCGGAAATTCGCGCCACTGAACCAGCCCCAGAGAAGCATTCAAATCCGGCAGAAAAGCATCGACCGACAATTCATCTGCTTTTTCCTCCAGACGGCTCAGAGCAGACCGGTTCCCGGCCAGAATAAGCGTACCGCCGCCCGCAGTGGCTATGGCATCCGTTTCCATGGGCAGCAGAAGAAAGTCAGCCCCTTTTCCCAGAGGACCGGATTCATCCGCAGCGCCCAGACTCTGCCCGGCATCCAGTACAAGAGGCACCCCGGCATCGGCCAGAAAACCCAGATCGGGGACACAGCCCAGAGGGGCGTGGACAAAAACAGCCTTTATTCCTCCCCTGGAGAGTATTTCTGCTGCAAGCTGCGGATTCATACACGCATCTTCTTCCCGCACATCCGCAAAAACAGGTTCAAGGCCGCAGTGTCTGAATGCCGTCAAATAGGCTGAAGGAGCCAGCGGTGAAATAAGCACCCTGTCTCCGGAAGAAAGCTCCAGAGCCGCAGCTGTCAGCTCAATGGCCCTGACATACTCACGCAGAGCAAGGCCCCCTTCCTGACCGAATTCACCGCAGGCCGCAGCAACCAGATCCTGAGCCAGGGAAGCCGGCCCTATAACATCCGTAACCAGGCATGACAATACCGACTGCATATCCCTCCGGCGGATGGAAGGTTTGAACAAGGGAATAGACATATCAGGCGTACTGGCTTATTTGCTGAAGCTCGTCAGAGTCAAACAACCGCAGAGAATCAAGAATAATCAGATAATTATCATCCCGCGAAACAACACCCCGAATATACTCAGCCCCAATGCTGGAAATAACCTGGGGAGGCTCCTGTATTTCTCCATGTTCTATGGAAACAACCCGCAGAATCCTGTCAATAACAATACCCAGATTCATTCCGCCTATAGTTAAAATGAGCAGGGATTTTTCCAGAGAGTCCTCTGAAGGCTGAATATGAAAACGCCTGTGGAGACTTATAATCGGTATAATCCCGCCCCGAAGATTAAACAACCCTTCCACATAAGCCGGAGCGTTTGGAATATCACGTATGGAACTGTAATCAACAATTTCCTTGACTTCCATAATATCAATTCCATAAATCTCTTCACCCAGCTGAAATGTAACAATTTGCATTGCGTTATTCAAATCGGCCATAATTCCTCCGGTTTAGTCTAATATAACGGCTAAAAGAAGCGAGGGCAACGGTCAGATACCTGCCGGAACCTGCTCAGCGCCCACCAGCTTATCCATAAATTATTAGTCGGCCATTTCCAGCGCTATCTGCATCATTTTTGTAAAAGCGTTCTGACGTTCTTCACTGGTTGTTTCCTCACCCTTCGCCAGGGAATCGGAAACAGTAAGCAGGCAGGCAGCCTGTTTATTGGAAGACATGGCATTGGCAAACAGACCAAAAGCCTCCATTTCAGCTGCCAGACAACCGTGTTCCCGGTGAATCTGCTTGTATTCCTCAAAATTCTGACGGTAGAAAACATCGGAAGAATGCACACGGCAGCGGCGGATGGGAATATTCAGCTCATCGGCAAAACCGGCCAGCTTTTCATTCAAAGCAGGACTGGCCGCCAGAACATCACCCTCAAAACCGCTCTGTACCCGCGCAAAACTCGACTCGGACCATACATCCTCCACCAGAAGCACATCGTAAAGATTCAGCTCAGGAGCATATGCGCCGCAGGAGCCGATGCGGATAATATTTTCCACACCGTAAAAGTTATACAGTTCAAATGAATAGATTCCGATGCTCGGCATACCCATGCCGGAACTGACAACAGAAATTTTCCGTCCTTTGTAGGTACCGGTATATGCCAGAGCATTGCGTACCGAATTGATTTCGCGGGAACCGCTCAAAAAGTTTTCTGCAATAAATTTGGCGCGCAGGGGATCGCCGGGCATTAACACTGTCCCGGCAACTTCATCCTTT
>PDRU01000056.1 GCA_002748225.1 Spirochaetales bacterium
TCTGCTGACGGAGCAGAAGACGGCTCTCCCTTCACATCAGAGTCTTCTCCTGTGAAAATGAAAGCCATTCCGGCACAGTGCGATGTTTGTTTTCGGCCAAAAAGGTTTTGAGCAGATTTTGGCTTTTCGAGGATGTTTGAGGGCTGATGACTGCTGATGGCCTGACGCGATACGAGGGACTTGTCACGTTACGTCCATTAACCGTAATATGCCCGTGAATGACGATTTGGCGGGCTTGTGAACGGCTGGAGGCCATGCCGAGGCGATACACGACATTGTCGAGTCGCCGTTCGAGCAGCACGAGCAGATTCTCTCCGGCCGCGCCTTTCATCTTTTTAGCTTTCATGAAAGTATGTTTAAATTGAGTTTCGCTCATGCCATAGGCGAAACTCAATTGTTGTTTTTCCCGCAGGTGATTTCCATACTCAGTTTCTTTTGAGCGTTTCGCGCCGTGATCTCCGGGTGGGTGGGGTCGGGCGCCTTTCCAACACACGATCGTATTTCGAATTTCCAAAAATATTGACCTCGAAGCGGCGGACAATCTTCCCTTTTGCAATCGTATTTCGCGCCATATCGTTCTTGTGTTCCTCTCAGCAGTACTCTGCTTTATGACGTTTATGATGTCGGAAATTCGTAATGAACTCATCAGAGCTCTCGATCGATTTTTCACTCCCCTCTGCTGTTCGATGGCTTTATCTGAGAAATAAATCGCTCCCCTAATACCGGCGTTGCGAGGAAGAGACGCGGCCGCCTCGTGTGGTATTATTCGCAAAACGAGTAGCAAAGAAAACATGGAGGATATAACCATGATAAATATACAATGTTTGCATGTTCGCGTACGTGGAAAGGAAATTCTGCATGGAGTGAATCTCCAGATTCCAAGAGGTGAAGTGCATGCGCTGTTCGGGCCGAACGGCTCAGGAAAAAGTGTGCTGATTATGACGCTTCTGGGTTTTCCTGAGTACGAGGTCACGCAGGGGCGCATTTTGATCGATAACCGCGATTTGAGTGGCTTGACTATCGACGAAAGGGTGAGGAAGTTGAGACTTGGGTTATCCGAACAACGTCCGCCCACGATTAAGGGCGTCACATTTCGGGATTTATTAGACTTGCTGGTTCCAGAAGATCGCGCCGACAGATCCTATGTCGAGAGGATGCTGCACGAGTTCCGGATCGAACGATTTCTTGACAGGGAAATTAATGACGGCTTGTCGGGCGGGGAAATAAAACAAGCTGAATTGTTTCTGGTCCTCGCGTCGCAGCCAAAGTTCCTGGTGCTGGATGAACCTGATTCCGGGGTTGATCCCGAGCATTTAAAAAAAATTGCTCGTATGATCAACGAAACCTTACGTGATAAATCTATCGAACGCGGTTTTCATGAGGCCCATGTTCACAGGAACTCCGGATTGATTGCCACACATTCCGCCGCGATCCTCGACTTTATCCATACGGATAAAGCCCATGTGATGATGGATGGCAAAATTAAGTGCAGCGGCAATTCGGGAATCATGATGGATCAAATCAGAACACGGGGCTATGAGCATTGCATCACATGCCAGAATGCGAAAGGAGGGACACAATGAGAGTCGATCCGCAACGTTTATTGGATGATATTCGGGAAGAACTGGACACAGAGGCTGTCGACGACATCGATTTCAAGAAATTCGATTTTTCCTCATTAACGAGGGACAGCGCGGAAACCGTGACATCCTTTGAGGCCGTGGATGAGACGGCGGTTGAAAGCTTGTCGGCGGTCGGCGTAAATTGGCAGGACAACTCGCAAAGCGGTAAGTTTCTGTTGTACGGGCACGCGGGCTTCACGCAGGTACCCAAAATCGACGGCGTTGAAATCTTGCCGATTGGCGAGGCTCTGCAACGATATCCCGAGATCAGGGAACAGTATTTTTTTCAGGCGGTGAAGGCCGATCAGGATGCGTTGACGCGGGCGGTTGCCGAAACCGTGCCACGGGGGGTCTTTATTCGCGTCAAACAGGGCGTCATCGTCAACGAGCCCCTTCAGGCGGGATTTTTTATGGATCGGGAAATGGGGTCGATGAGTCCGCACAACCTTGTCGTGCTGGAAGAAGGGGCCCGGCTTCATCTGCTCACAGGTTGCACCGCCGCCTGCGAGCTGCAAGGAGGACTGCATGTTGCCATCAGCGAGCATTTTGTCGGGAAAGATGCGCAGCTCATCAATACCATGATTCACCACTGGGGACCGGAATTCATTGTTCGTCCGCGCGGCGCGACCATTGTCGAAGAGGGCGGCAGCTACGTGAGCAACTACTATTCCGTCCAACCCGCCAGAGCGCTTGAGACAAATCCTCTGATTCATTTGAAAGGCGATCGTTCGACAGCCAAGAATATGAACGTGCTGGTGTGCATGCCGGGCACTTATAGCAACATTGGCGGCACAGTCCTGATGACGGGCGAGAATTCCGGCGCTGAAATCGTGGCCCGAACCATCAATCATGGCGGAACGATCGTACAGACCGGACTTCTGATCGGAGCGGCCAAAGATGCCCGCGCCCATGTCGATTGCTCGGGACTGATGCTCAGTGAGTCGGGCACCATCGAAGCGATTCCCGGACTTCGGTCGATGCATCCCGAAGCCAGGATGTCGCATGAGGCCGCGATCGGCAGAATCGATATGGGCGAAGTGTATTACCTCCAATCGAAGGGATTGACTGAAATGCAGGCGATTGCCCTCATTGTGCGTGGTTTTTTGGATATTGGGGTCGAACTGGAAAATCTTGCCCCCGAGATCAAACGTGCAATTCAAAACATTGCGGAATTGTCCGGACATGGAGAGGCATAGAACATCTGACTCTGTCATGCCTCTATACCGTGCACCTGTGTCAGCACACGATTGTCTTGTAAAAATTTCTTGACAAAAACGTCAAGCGTCCTTAAAAGATCGCTTGACGTTTATACAATACATAGTAGCACATGCTCCGCGAACCCCTGGATGCGAAGACGGTGACGCGGGTATTTTTTTAGCTTTTATTTTAGTCTGAGCTAAAAAAATTACTTGAGACAATCTGTGCATCTATCATGCATATCGTCTATATTACGTGTTCGGAGTTGGATGAACATGACGAAGAATGGTACATACGACATAACTCGATATTTACAAAACTGGTTATTCTTCTCTTGAGTCATATAAAGAAGAGGTGCGTGCACAAATTTTTTAATCACAAATTTAGTTGGGTTAAAAAATAGCAATAGATGAAATAAAGTCGTCTGGACTACATATAAGCTGTTTCAGGTGTGTCGTTGAGACATTTCATAACAATTGCTAACTGTCAATTGTCAACTATTCATTTCGATAGGAGGCTACCATGAAAATACATCAAATCAACACCTTTTTCGGGAAAATGTGCACATTTCAAATTCAGTACCGCTGGTGGTTCATTATTGGCGCCCTTATTCTCACGGCTGTTGGGATCAGCGGGGTGCAGCGAGTCTCGATGAGAAATTCACGCGACGACTGGTTTGATGATAGCGAAGCAATTGAAATTGCGACCGATAAATTTGAAGAACAGTTTGGCAACAACGACATCATCGGCGTACTGGTCGAAGCCGACGATGTATTCCACCCGGAGGTGCTCGCTGCCATTAAGGCACTGGGAGATGAACTGCTGGAGAAGGTGCCCTATGCCGATGAAGTGTCGTCACTCATGGAACTTGAGATCTCGATCGGCACCGAGGAAGGCATAGAGGTGATTAATCCCTTTGACGAAGGGATTCCTGAAGATCCGGAAGAGTTGCAAAGGATTCGTGAACTCATCCTTTCGCGGCGGAATGTTGTCAACAAAATGGTCTCCGATGATGGGACCGAGACCTGGTTCTCACTGTCCTTATTAGAATTTCCCGAAGAAGAAGAATGGTCAAAAGAAACCTCGACCGATCCACTGTTTCAAGTGGGGGAAGCCGCTATTCCTATCGTGACTGATCCGAAATGGGAAAGTGACCTCTATACTTTCAAAGCCTCCGGAATGCCTTATAGTGAAACTGAAGAGCGGGACTTTTTCGGAAAAGAAATGAAGATCAGAGTCGGCTCAGGTTTTGCAGTGATGATTCTGCTCCTGATCGTGTTTCTCCGATCGGTCCGGGGGGTCTTTGTGCCGATCTTTACCACCATTATGGGGATCGTGGTCGTGTTTGGGGGCATGGGCTGGTTGGGCATCGGGATCGATGCCAACTTGATGTCGCTGCCGATTCTGCTGGGCATGGGCCTGTCCGTCGGCTATTCGATCCATCTGGTCAACGCCTTCAAACGCTTTTTTAGAAGCAGTGGCAAGCGTAAGAAGTCCATGATTGCGGCAGTGGAAGAAACCGGCTGGCCGCTGTTCTTCACCGCTGTTACCACCATCGGCTCGGTGATGTCCTTTGCGACGGCCGGCATTATCTCCATCAAATGGCTGGGGTTTACGTGCGCAGCGGTAGTGTTGACCGACTATCTGTTTGTGATCGTGCTGATTCCGGTGCTGATGAGTTTCGGGAAAGACCGGCCGGCACTGGCTGAGAAAGCCCCGCGACCTTCTATTTTTGATGCTGCGATAGAGGGGATCGGACACGTTGTTTTACGCCGTAAAGTCATGATTCTCGTGATCTCCTCCGTCTGTCTCCTCGCCATTCTCCCAGGGATCTTCCGGGTATCGGTGAACGTCGATATCTTTAAATTCATGGGGCTGAAAGTTCCATATTTGCAGCGCTTACATCATATTGTCAATTCGCAGCTTGGGTCGTACCTGACCTACAATATCAGCATTGATTATGGTGAAAAGGACGCCATCAAAGATCCCGCCGTGATGAAAGCCTTCGATGAGTTGATCGACACAGTCGGCGCATTTGAACTGACAAAAAAGCACAAAAACATCCCGGCGGTATTTTCGATCCTGGACATTCTGAAGGACATGAACCAAACCTTCCACAGCGGCGACGCTTCTTACTACCGGGTGCCGGACGATCGGGACCTGATTGCCCAATTGCTGTTTCTGTACGAGATTTCCGGCGGCACCAAGACCTTCAGTTGGATCGACGAAGAGTATTCCATGCTGCGTGCGCAAATTCAGCTGCAATCCTTTGTGACGGACGAACTTGTCCACGAATTGAACGCGATCAAGGCGTTCGGGCAAGAACACTTTCCCGGCGCGCAGGTCAGTATTGTGGGAAGCGCCGTGCAATTTGCCGAACTCAACAATAAAATCGTGATTGGCGAACTCAAATCGATTTCCGTGGCACTGGTGGTGATCAGCATCTTATTGATCGTCGTATTCGGCAGCGTGAAAATCGGCCTGTTCGGCATGATTCCGAATGTGGCTCCACTCATTATCATTGGGGGCTACATGGGGTATCTGCAATCGCCGCTCGATATGATCACCATGACGATTGTGCCGATGATGCTGGGCATCGCGGTTGATGATACCATTCATTTCATCAATCACATCACATATAAGTTCGAACGATGCGGGAATTATACACGGTCAGTGCTCGAATCATTCCGCAGCGTTGGCAAAACATTGGCCATGACCACCATCATCTTGTCGGCGACCTTTGGTACGTTTATGTTCTCGCCGGTGAACAATATGGCGCGCTTCGGCTTGCTGGCCTCTATAGGGCTGATTGTCGCGCTGCTGGCCGATTATCTGATGACACCGGCCTTAATTCTGCTCACCAAACCCTTCGGACAAGAAATCACTGCTCAGGACAGTCGCTCACAAATACGCGGGAATGATGGCGTTTACGACTCTTAACGACGGAATGGTTTCCCGGTACTTCTGTGTGGCCTTTCCTCTCCAGCGGGTCTTCGGCCTGGGGCAGACGACTTCGAACTGGCCCGCTGACGGACCTGGATGAGAAACAATCCGTCAGCGGGGGTGATGAAGGGCTTCGATACCAGATAAGTCAGGACCTTCGGTTTAATGGATTCTTTTAGGGCGAAAAACACTCCTGAAAACTTGTTGGACAAAGCAGGAGTGCAGTGATCGTTGAGATTTTAGCAGACAACAAGCATAGGA
>PDRU01000238.1 GCA_002748225.1 Spirochaetales bacterium
TCAAAATGAAGGCACCATGGTTATGATTCAGGTTATGCATGGTTTGATAAACGCCGGGGTTCTTATTCTGTTCATGGTTATTCTGGATCTGAGAATGGGGGCCGTTGTGCTGGCCGGTCTGCTTTTGTTTCTGATTGTCAACATTGCATTAAGAAAAAAATCGGAAAGGCTCTATCCGGTCAGACATGAAGCCCAGATAAGCATTGTGGGAGCGGTGCTGGAATACGTTCAGGGCATTAGTGTTATCCGTTCCTTTAATCTGGCCAAAATGGCCCGGGGAAAACTGGCAGAGGCGGTAAAGAACTGTGAAAAGCAGAACCTGGCCCTTGAACTGGCCTTCATACCCCTTTTGATGCTTCAGTCTCTTGTTTTCAAGGCTTCTTCCATAGCGGTTATAATTCTCTCTCTTGTGTTTTATATAGACGGCAGCATGAGCACTCCCATGGTTATTTTAATGATTATAGCCAGCTTTGTTGTGTTTAAGGAAATTGAGTTAAGCGGAGCCACATCCTCTCTTTCCATGCTGGCCGAACGGGCCATAGCCGATGTTAAGGCTCAGCTGGCTGTGCCGGTAATGAGCGAAACGGGGAAAAATACCGAGTCTTCCGGTTTTGATATACGCTGCGAAAATGTCAGTTTCTCCTATGAAAAAAGAAAGGTTATTGACAATCTCTCCCTGGAGATCAAAGAAAAAACCACAACCGCCATTGTGGGGCCTTCCGGCGGGGGAAAAACCACCATTTGCCGGCTTATTGCCCGGTTCTGGGACGTGGACGAGGGGCGTATTACCCTGGGCGGAAAGGACATCCGCGACTACAAACCCGACGATTTACTGGGCCGTTTCAGCATGGTGTTTCAGAATGTGTATCTCTTTAACGATACCATTGCCAACAACATTAAATTCGGCAGGCCCGATGCAACAGAAGAGGAGGTGAGGGAAGCGGCCCGCAAGGCCTGCTACGCCGATTTTATTGAAGCACTGCCCAATGGCTACGATACGGTTATAGGTGAAGGCGGGGCCACCATTTCCGGCGGGGAGAAGCAAAGAATCTCCATAGCACGG
>PDRU01000237.1 GCA_002748225.1 Spirochaetales bacterium
CATGTTCTCCAGCTCACGGGCTTCATATGCCGTCAAAGCCACAGCATTGTCTCTGTGAATTTGATCCACTGTTGAGAATAAACCTCCCAGAACACTTTTCGAGCGTTCCAGGAGGTTTTTTTTCTGAAATTCATCCTTTGAACCGGCCCCTTCGGGACCGGTTTCTTTCTTTTCAGCCAATATCAGGCTTCCGCCGAAACAGGATCTTTACGTGTTTTGACAAAGTCAATAATGAATACAAAGTTCATTATCAGCATGATAATTTCAATGACAAGAACAGTAATACCCGTAGCCGGATTCTTCTGAATGCTTCCCGGAAGCACAACAGCCATGAACCAGATAATGGCCGCGGTAACAGTAATCCACAGAAGGTAAGCCGGAACAACCGCCATAAGAGCGTTGGACTTCATCCGCTTGCTTACCCAGGCAGCACCTGTCATCAGGGCAATGGAAGCAATAAGCTGGTTGGCAGAACCAAAGGAAGGCCACAAAAGCCCGAAGTGTCCGCTCCATCCCAGCCATATACCAATGGCCGCGGGAATAAGAGAAGCAATCCACGGATTGGTCAGGAAATTATACACACCTTCCGCATTCTTTTTGAGCGGCAGAAGAATTTCCGCGAGGGTGTAGCGCGCCAGCCGGTTGGTTGTATCCAGGGTTGTCATGGCAAACGAGGCCACCCACATTCCGGCAATTACCTTGACCAGTCTTGTCGGAATAAAGTTGAGCCAGGTGGAATCAACCATTGCCGCGTAACAGTTGGTAAACATGGCGGCAGGTGAGAATCCGGCCTTGCCCAAACCGGGATTGTAGCCGTTTCCCCAGGTAGCAGCCGTAATTTCCACACCGGCTTCCTTGAGAACACCCATGCCGAAGGCCGCTACTGTCAGAACAACTATGGTAGACAGAAAGCCTTCAAACAGCATACCGCCGTAACCAATACTCAGCGCGGCATTTTCGGAAGAGAGCTGTTTGGAAGTGGTTCCCGAACCTACCAGAGAATGGAAGCCGGAAAGGGAACCGCAGGCAATGATAAGCGGTATAACCGGC
>PDRU01000057.1:0-3040 GCA_002748225.1 Spirochaetales bacterium
TTAAACTGTTTAACTTCCGCTGAAAGATTCTGAATGCTTCTTTTATTTTGCTCGCTTATTTCATTCACTTCCTGCACGGCTTTATTCATTTCCGCAGCTCCGGCAGACATTTCGTTCATGCTGTCGTTTATTACCCGGGTGAGTTCGTCAAGTTTCCGCATTTCTTCTGCTACCTGTTCTCCGCCTTTGAGCATTTCCAGTGAACCATCTTTTACTTCACCGGTAATGGCGTTAATGCCTTTCAGGGCAGTTAATACTTCCTGACTTCCTTTTTCCTGTTCCAGCATTGCCCGGACAATTTTTTCAATTTGTGCAAGTGTCTGTTTGACTAAATCAAAAACTTCATCCATCATTTTTTCCGCGGCACTTCCGTTTTCTGTAATACTTTGTATCATCTCGGTTGTTTCTTTTATTGTTGCGGCTATTTGTTTTCCCTGAACGCTGGATTCTTCCGCCAGTTTTCTAATTTCATCTGCCACTACCGCAAAACCCTTTCCTGTATCTCCGGCATGGGCGGCCTCAATTGCGGCATTCATGGCCAGCAGGTTTGTCTGGCCGGCTATGTTCTGAATTATGGCTGTTGCTTCAAGCAGGGCCGTGGATTTCTCTCCAATTTTTGCTACATCCGCGTTTGCTGTCTGCGTACCTTTTTTGGCCAGGACGGCTTTTTTATTTAAGTTTTCCGCTATTGTGTTTCCGTCTTTCAGCATTTGAGCCACAGATGCAATATTGCTTATCATCTCCTCAATGGACGAAGAAGACTGCGTAACGCTTGCGGCCTGGTTTTCAATGCTTTTGTTTAACTGGTGGATGGTACGGATTATTTCTTCCATGGTTGCTGAGGTTTCGGTAACACCGGCACTCTGATTTATAATCTGTTTTTTTACTCCGTCAATATTGGCGCTGATTTCATTTATGGAACTGGCTGTTTCGGTCATATTGGTTGAAAGCAGCTGCCCAATTTCTGTCATGTCTTCCGTATTGCTGACAACCAGGGATATTGAATTGCGGATTTTTTCTATTGTTTCATTAAAAGATATTGCGACAGCAGTTACTTCATCGTTTCCCTTTGCAGGCAATTTAACAGTCAGGTCGCCGTCGCCCCGGGCTATGTTATTAAAAGCCTTTGCCATATTCCGGATAGGCTTTACCATTTTTCTGGAAATAATCAATATAACAATAAGGCTGAGTAATACACAAAGAAATCCTGCTATAATGAGACCTTTCTCCAGCTTGTCAAGCAATACGAAAAATTCGTTAACAGGTGCGTATACAATAACCGTCCAGCCGGTGTGCTGCATTTTGGCATATCCGCCAATTTTTTTTATACCTTGCCATTCATAATAACCAATACCTTCTGCGGCTGCATTTACAGCCTGCTTTTCAAAATTGGCATTGGGAATATATTCGGGATTATTTTTGGCTTCTTCAATGGAATTCCACCTGTCCAGTACAAGCTGCGGGTCCAGGTCGGCAATTTCTGTTCCGTTCTGGGCCAGAATATATGCCCCGCCGGTTTCTCCAACAACAATATCTTTAATGTATTGATTCAGGATAAGCCCGTCAAAGTCGGTTAAGATAACGCCTGTAATATTCTTGTCAGCGTCATAAAAGGGGCTTGCAACTGTTAAAACCAGGTCTCCGGTATCGTGGTCTTTATAGGGTGTTGTTATAAAAGGAGTACCTTTTAAGGCTTTTTGATAGTATTCCCGGTCACCAATCTGGACTACACGTCCGTCTGCAAGGTGTATGTTCTTTTCGGTATCACAAATATAGAGGCCTCTATAGCCGGTCTCCTTCGCCAAATTTTCCAGAATACGTGCCTTCTCCGTATAACTGACCGATGCATCTCTGAGCTTCGCGTTGTATGTAACAGCATCCAGAAAACGCAGTTCTCCATCAATAGCTTTATCTATAATTTGAGCTACGTCCTTGGCCTTTTCTTTCAGCTGTGTTTCAACCAGCCTCATTGCAACAGCCTGTGCCCTGTTAACTGAGATTAAGAGCATTGTTGTAATGGAAAATATTGATACAATGCTGAAAACCAGAATCAGTTTGTATTTAATTGAAAAAATTTTTTTACGCTTAACTTTTTTCTGAGCCATTTCTTATTTCCTTTCTGATATAAATTGCTTTAATTCATATTTAACTTCGGTTTGTCTGCCGCAGATCTTACCGGCAGGCTTCCGGGGAAATGCCGTGCCGGCACCGATTTGAAAAATACGGTTTTTCGGGCATTACGAGATACCGGAAAGGTGTCTGCCATGCCGTGTAACCGCTTCAAAATCAAAAGACCCGTTAAGATGAATATATTTGGCTGCTAATATTGCTCTTCTTTGTCTTGCGGGGTCAAGACGTTATTGTCTTTTTTATTGAAAACTGCCTCAAAAGTACGCAAAATTGCTGTTTTTATACGTTATTTCTGCCTGCTGCTTGTGAATCTGGTAAGCCGGCCGGGCGTTCGCCTTTCTTCTGCTGCCTGTTATAGCCCGTAAGAGGTTTGCACAGCCTCGGGGGTTTCCGGTTTTTTCGGGGCGGGGTACACTTGGGCTGGTATTGGGAAGGAGTTTGTGCATGCGGGGAATTCCCGGTTACAGAATAGTGAAGCTTTTGCCCCGCGGAGAAGATAAATATGTCCGTATTCTGTGCCGGGAGCTGGATAAAAGCCGTCCGGCCGCTGAAGGAGAGTCTTTACTGCTTTTCCCGGGCAGCCGTTCTCTGCGGATAAAACAGACGGAAAAGAATCAAGGCGGAACCGTTCTGGCCGTTCGGGGTGTTTCCCGGGCGGAGCTTTTGCCGGGAGCCTGTATTATTCCCTCAGCGTATCCGGTTTCTGAAGAGAGGGATGTGCTGGTTTTTTCCGACGGCAAAAAACTGCCTTCCGGGAGTGAGCTGGTTCGGGGAGGAATACATCCCGGCTTTAACAGGGAACGTCTGGTTGGAAGAGCGTTTTTCCGTGCGGACGGTTCCTTTTTTCATATCCGTTTTCCCCGGCCTTATCCTGTTATGCCTGGAATGGTTCTGTCCATTTTATCCGGCG
>PDRU01000057.1:3058-8439 GCA_002748225.1 Spirochaetales bacterium
CGGAGAGGCCGCTGGAGAGGCCGCCGTGAGAAATTTCAATCTGCTGTATGCCGGAATGCCCTCCGCGGCGGAAATGCGCAGGCTGAATGCTTCGGCCAAAAGGCGGCCGGAGAAGCATCCTGAAGAGAGGGAGATTTTTCTGCGGCTGTTGTATCTGAAGGGTTTTGTCTGTCTGCCGCCGGAATTAGTTGAACTGCCATGGAAAGGCGCCGCGGTTCTGGGCCGCTGGGCCGTTCTGGAAGAAGAAAAATTATTTCTGGAGAGGAAAATACGGAAGCTCTGTTTACGGCCGGGCGGCGCGGAAGAAGCCTTTTTGTCTGTTGATGAGCGTCCCCGTGAATTGCTGCAGAGCATTGCGCAGTGCATGCTCTCTGAGGGAGTTCTTATACGCCGGGGAAAATGGCTCTTTCCCGAAGGTGCCCCGCCGCTTTCGCCTTATCACCGCAGCTGGCTGGATAGAGTTGCGGCAGAGGGGCCGGAAGGTTTAAGGATATCCGGTTTGAAAAGCAGCGCGGATATTCGTGTTCTGGAAGAGCTGGGCCGGTCTGAACTTATTTTCGGCGGCAGCAGTCTCTGGCTTTCCGGGCCGGAATACAGTAAATGCCGCAGCAAACTGCTTAACGGGTTCAAACAGGGCGATGTACTGACTATGGCTGAAGCCCGGGAAAGGCTGGCAGGCAGCAGGGCTGTTACTCTGGAAGTTCTGGAGGTTCTGGAAAAGGAAGGCTTTCTTTCTTCTCCGGAACACGGTCAGAGGAGGGTGCTGCGGTAATGACTGGAAAAAAACTGCTCTCAGGTGCTGCGGTTATTTTTATTCTGCTATTCACAGCCTGTACAGGCAATGCCCCTTCTCTTAATTCAATTCAGTGGCGCATTGTGCTGAGGGATAACGGTGAGCGCCGGTGGGAGGAACTCTATCTTTTTATGCGGGCTTCCGATCCTGACGGTGAAGAGGATCTGGCGCAGGTTCTGGTGAAAGTCGGCGATTCAGGTCTGCAGTGGCGCTTTGGAGCGGATGAATGGATTTCTGATCCCGGAGGGGAATCCGGATGGCAGGGGCTGCCGCCAATGAGTGCTGCCCGGGGTAAATACCTGCCGGACGGTTTGTACACTGTGCAGGTAGAGGATCTTTCCGGCAGGAATTCCAGTCTGACATTCCGTCCGGATCCCCGCCGTATGGATGTTGAGACGGCAAAGTGGCCGCAAGTCAGCCTGGAAAAAGGTTTTGTGCGCCTGAATCCGGATAATCCTTCGGCTGTACTGATTCTGCGTGACGGCAGCTTAAGCAGTCTGAGAAGCCTGACGGTATTAGACGGTATGGAAGTGGATACCGAAGGGGCATCGTTCTGGGAAGTATGGATTCCTCTGGAACGGGTGAAAAGCGGGTACCGTCTGGGGCCTTACCCTCTTGCATCTTCAGCGGCGCTTTCGAAATAAACCGGTCAGCCGTTTTGCGGCGCGGGACATAAAACTTTTCCCGTGAGCTGCGGCGTATTCCGCCGCCGCCTTGTCCAGGGGATATTCCTGTCCGTATTTTTCCTTCAGACTGTGCCAGTGTTTTATCATCCACATGTAAAGGTCGGCTTCGGTCCGCCGGGGGAAGCGGTTAAGAAAATTTTCTTTTCTGATTATTTCTATAACAGGAACATAAAGGTTGCTGTACCAGGACCGGGCAGCTTCCGGGAAGGGTATTTCTTCTTCACGTTCAAGATTCATAAAGTATTTGTGGCCTTCGATATGGTTAAGAAGTTCATGCCAGCGCCCGGGAGAGGTGAATTCGATCGTTTCAACCGGAATAATGTTATCCAGTCCTGTTTCTGTCAGTACCCTCTGGCGTTCAAAAGCCAGTACGGCTTTCAGAATATCTTCCCTGGTGGCATCTTTTTCCACTTTTACATGAGCGGTGAGTTCCACTACTTCTGCGTCAATGGCCTGCACACCCTGAGAGAGTGCTACAGATACCCGGTGGTTTCCATCCCGGACAAAGTACATTTCGCCTATTTTCAGCAGTTTAATGGGCGGAAGGATAACATTGGTCAGATGTGCCCGGTCAATACTCATCCAGCGCTGCCGTAAATGTTCCCGTTTCGGAAAAAACTGCCGGCTGAAATCCTGATAACGGTCTTCGCTTCCCACTATTCTGGAAATATCCACAGATTGCATGCCCAGATATGTTTCTTTGTCGGGTTTGAGTATTTTTTTGATATCGTGAAAAGACAGCAGTTCTCCTGCCTCCGGATTGACGATATTTTTAAGCGATTCCATCCAGGCTTTCTGCCGGGCTCTGGCGAAATCATGCTCTGCCTGATTAACTACAAATGAGTTTTCTTTCATACCACGCTCCCGATCTATAACGACATGATCGTACGCATTAATTACTGTTGTTTCTTTGTACGCAGTACAGCGTTTTGCATTACGGTTATACAGATGTACATGTCCGTGTAAAAGGTACTGCGGCTTAAAATAACGCATAAACCAGAGAAAAACCCTGAATCCCCGGTGACAGGGATCTTCCTGATCGTGTATGCCTTCCGGCGGAGCATGCGTTAGAAGAATGTCCAGCCACCGGCCGTGAAAAATACGGTTCATTGTCAGCCGCGGTATCAGACGCAGAATCCGGAAAAACATCTGATACTCTGTAAATTGATGTTCACCGTTGTTGTAGCGCCGGCTTCCTCCCAGCCCCGCCAGAATGAGGTTGTGCTTTTTTATCCGTATAACTTTTCCATCCACGCAGACTGAACCGAAGCCTTTGAATCTTGAATCCGGCTGGTATAACTGGCCGGAAAAGGTTTCCGCCGAAGATGGTCTGAAAAAGGCCATATTTTTCAGATTATGGTTTCCGAAAATAAAGTAGAGCGGCTTATTCAGGCTGGAAACAATAAATTCGTAATAGGGAATATCCAGATCGCCGGCCCCCAGAACCATGTCAATATCCCGGAATCTGTCTTTTATTCCTGAAGAATAAACCAGCGGATCAACATGGTCGGCAACAACAAGAAGGTTCAAACTTTTTCCTGCATTTCTTTGAGCAGCTTTTGAAGATCCGGTCCGGCAATAATGTCTATAGGTCTTGTCTGGGTGTAGTTCGTTGCTGAACGGGTAAATTCAGAACTGGCAATATAGAAGCCCCGGTCTCCCCCTAATTTTTTTATCTGTTCATGGAATTCGCGTACACTGGAAAGTTCTACGGGTTTCGGTGAACGGATAACACGCAGGAGTTTCGGGAAACGCCGTGGTGTTTTCCATTTATCTTCCTGAGGCGGTTCAACAACCAGCTGATATCCGTCGGGAATTTCTTTGCTTTCAACAACCAGAAAACCGAGAGTTTCCGCAATTTTTCTGCAGGTTTGTTCAAATTGTTTAGGATTCTCCGTAATAAAGTCTTTAATGCTGTCATCGGTACAGAGATCGTTGTATTTTCTGAGTTTTTCCGCGATATCCCGGAAATTGGGTTTGTATTTCTGGATGATTTTCCACTGAGTAATTGCTTTGTCTATATTCCGGGCTTTTTCATAACATACCGAGAGGTAGTACCGTGCTATCAGCATGTCGGGGGTTTCCGTGCTGTCCTTGTTGAGGCGTAAAACACGTTCCAGTTCCATCTGCGCGCTTGTATAATTCTTTGTATACAAATAACAGATGCCGCGTTCTATTATGGCCTGTGTTTTATAATCCGGATCTTTGCTGGCCTGTTCAAATGACGCGAGCGCTGAGCTGAATTTGCTGACGCGCTGCAGCAGTTTGCCCATGTAAAAATGAACCTTATAATTGTCGGGTCTGAGTTTTAATGCTCTTTGAAAGGCCTCTTTAGCTCCGCTGAATTTTTTGGAGTTGTAAAACAGTTCTCCAATTTCAAACCAGGCGTCTGAATATCTGGGGTTAATATTCAGTGCCTGCTTGAGGTATTTTGCGGCTGAATCGCTTTTTCCCCTGTTTTTCAGCAGGTGTCCCGCGTTGTAAAAATGTTCGGCTTTATAGGGTTCCAGTTTTGTGAGCAAAAGGAATTCTTTGAGTGCTTCCGATTCCTGCCCGGAAAGCAGGTACAGATCGGCCAGACTCTGCCGGAATTCTGTTTCCCGGCAAATTTCCGGAAACTGGCCTGAATTACTTATAAAAGAATATTCCTGCATGGCATTTTTGTGATTGCCCTCTCTCATATACGCCTGGCCCAGCAGATAGTGTGCTTCAAGATTGCCAGGGTCTTTTTTCAGAATTATACGGGCGTCCCGGATAGCCTGGGTAATTCTACCCTTTTTGAGCTGTTCCTGGAGTCCTTTGATCTTTCTGGGAAAAGAAAGATGTCGAATAAGAAAGAAAATAAGGACACCAGCCAATCCTGACGCTATAATGAGTAGTATGAGTATTCCTGATTGCATAATAACTCACAAAGTGAAAGCTGTTTTTTCTTCAGTTTCCACTATGCGCCTCCTTGTGTTTCTGCTTATTCTGTTTTATACACCGGTTTTGCTTGAAGCGCAAACACCCGGACAGCAGTGGTTTGAGCAGGGTTTGGACGCTTTTCAATGGAAAAAGACCTCCCAGGCGGCTGTTTTCTTTGAAAAATCTGTTGCGGCCAGTCCCCAGAATGATGAATATCTTCTGTATCTGGGGGTTTGCTACCACAATCTGGGGCAGTGGGATAATGCTGAAAACGCGTACAGCCGGGGCATTCTTCTCCGGGGGCCGCGGTATGAGCGGCTTCTTCTGAACAGGGGAAATCTGCGGATGAGCCGGGGAAATATTGCCGCTGCAAGGGAAGATTTCGGAATACTGGTGGAACGCCGGGGACTTCTGGCTTCATCGGGTATGCTCAACCGGGCTAATCTGCAGGTAAATGCGGGTGAATATTCCGACGCCCTGGAGGATTACACTTCCTATCTGAATATGGAGCCTGCCAGTCCGCAGCGGGAAGTTATTGAGCAAATGATAAAATTGCTGGGAGCACATATTCAGAATGAGGCTGAAAGGGTACGGCTGGCCGAAGAAGCACGGCTGGCTGAAGAAGCCGCAAGAATGGCCCGGATGGACGAGCTGCTGAAATCGCTTTCGGGAAGCGGCAGTGATACAACAAGTATCGGGGCCGGAACAGAAGAGGTACATGAGGATTTTGAAGAATCCGCTCTGGAGGACTGAGTGCTGAAGAATAGAAAAATGCTGATAGCCGGCGGGGCCCTTGTTATTCTGCTTTTGGCGGGGCTGGGTGTGTTTCTGGGAATACGCGGACACAGACGTTCGGGAATGGGAGCAGAGTCTGAACCGGATACGGATATACGCGGAAATACACTGGAACTGGCCCGCACCTACGCTGAAAACGGTGAATATCAAATGGCCATGGACCTTCTGAACGGTCTGCTTATTAATAATCCCGAGGACACCGA
>PDRU01000242.1 GCA_002748225.1 Spirochaetales bacterium
CGCTCCGCGTTACGCGCAGCCAGAATAACAGAAGTCCCCCGCCCCGCCAGAAGCCGGGCCAGAGCCAGCCCTATACCGCTGGAGCCGCCCGCTATCAGGGCCAGAGAAAAATCAGCCCTTCTGCCCATTCAGAAGTCCCAGCTTTTCAGCCTCTTCAGCCGCCGTCTTCAAAAAGAAATCCAGATCATCATCCGTGTGCAGACTCATGTAACTGGTACGGATCAGACAGCGGTTCGGCGGTACAGCCGGCGGAATTACCGGGTTCGTGTAAATCCCCCTGTTAAAAAGGGCATGCCAGAACCTGATAGTCTGCTCCGGAGTTCCCGTTACCAGCGGAATAATCGGCGTTTCAGTAACCCCCGTATCAAAACCCAGCGACTGAAACCCGTCAATCATCTTCCGGGCAATTTCCTGCAGCCTCAGCACCCGCTCCGGCTCAGCCTCCAGAATATCCAGAGACGCCATAACACTGGCCAGATTAGCCGGAGGCATGGAAGCACTGAAAATCAGAGGACGGGCAAAATGCTTAATATAGTCAATAACCTCCGCCGGACCGGCCACATAACCGCCGATAGAACCAAAAGTCTTACTGAACGTACACATCGTTAAATCAGGCTGAACCTTATTATCAAAATGCTCCGCCGTCCCGCGCCCGCTTTTGCCCAGCACACCCACAGAGTGAGCTTCATCCAGATACAGAGCCGCCTTATACTTATCAGCCAGAGCGCGCATCTCCAGAAGCCGGGCAACATCGCCCTCCATGGAAAACACCCCGTCAGTAACAATCAGCTTACCTTCATCTTCAGGAATCTTCTGAAGCCTGGCCTCCAGATCCTTCATATCGTTATGACGGTAGCGGTGCAGATTCACATTCCCGGCAAAGCCCTTTGACAGAAAAATACCGTCCATAATAGACGCGTGATTCAGCTTATCCGAAATAACATGATCGCCTTTTCCCGCCAGCGCGCTTATGGCCCCCAGATTCGTCTGATAACCGGTTGTAAAACAAAGCGCCGCTTCAAAACCGCTCCATTCAGC
>PDRU01000243.1 GCA_002748225.1 Spirochaetales bacterium
GGCCGGGCCAGATCTTTCCAGTTGTAGGGAGAGAAGCCTGCCGGCCAGACCCCCTGGGGCATGCGGGCCAGTTCCCCGGGCAGGTGAAAATGCACATACAGATGATTCACCTCAACCGGGCAGCGGGGAATGTAGTTGGTAAGCGGCGCAATCAAAAAAAGATGGTCGGCCTTCAGCGGGTAGGCACGGCCTTTGTGCTCCAGAACCGCACCGTCGCTGCGGTTCCAGTACAGTTTCCAGACCGGACGCAGATGTTCTTCTGTTTCCCAGTAGGGACCAATTTTAACGACATCGGCGTAACTGATTTCCGGACCGGTAACAATGGAGCGGCTCATGTCAGTGAAATATACATAAAAAACCCTAAAATATCCATATCTTATCCTGACTGCCCGGTTATTATACATACATGAACCGTCTCAGCCCGGAAGATGAGTACAGGTTCCAGCAGTGGAAGAACCTGAATTTCGGACTTTTTATTCATTACGGCCTCTATTCCATTCCCGGGGGGGTATGGAATGGACAGAACATAACCCGCGGCTACAGCGAACAGATTCTGCCGAACGCGCCGGTCCCGCCGGAGGAATACCAGGCCCTGACGGCCAGCTTTGACGCGAAATCCTTTGACGCGCACCGCATTGTCCGCCTGGCTAAAAGTGCCGGCATGCGCTACGTGGTTATGACGGCCAAACATCACGACGGGTTCTGTCTGTTTCATACGGCTACCACTTCCTACAATTCCGTTAACAGCGCCGCCGGAAGAGATCTTCTGAAAGAACTCTCCGAAGCCTGCCGTCTGGAAGACATGGGCTTCGGTGTGTATTTTTCATTGATTGACTGGCACTACCCCCACGCGCTGCCTTATCAGGAAGACAACTGTAATGCCATTCCGGAAAAACACCACCGGTACAACATGGCGCAGCTGACGGAACTTCTTACCTCTTACGGGCCCATCTGTGAGCTCTGGTTTGATATGGGCCATCCCACCCGTCAGCAGAGCCGTGAAATGCGGCAGCTCATCCGCAGATGTCAGCCGCAG
>PDRU01000253.1 GCA_002748225.1 Spirochaetales bacterium
GCGCCGCTTGTCTATACCAATTGTTCCAGCATTCCCGATTCCCTCTTTGAGTCGGAGCTTTTCGGCCATGAGAAGGGTGCTTTTACCGGAGCCGGGGCGTTGAAAAAAGGACGTGTAGAGCAGGCGGAGAGCGGAACGCTTATTCTGGATGAAATTACGGAAATGCCCTATGAGCTTCAGGCAAAAATTCTGAATTTTATTCAGGAAAAAAGTTTTTACCGTGTGGGCGGGAACCGGCAGATAGCTGTCAGCACCAGAATTATTGCCCTGTCGAACAGGAACATGCAGGAAGAGGTGTCCCGGGGCCGCTTCCGCAAGGATCTGTACTACCGGCTGAACGTTGTTCATGTTCAGGTTCCTCCGTTGAAAGACCGCGGTGAGGACGTGCTTGTTCTGGCAGAGTATTTTATGTCGAATTTCAAGACCAAATACGGAAAAACCAAAACCCTTTCCGCCGACGCGAACAATCTGCTGAAACAGTATTCCTGGCCGGGAAATGTAAGGGAATTAAAGAATGTTCTGGAAAGAGTGTATATTCTTTCTGAGTCGGATGTTATTGAAAGCAGTGATATCCGCTTTGAAAGCGGCGAAGTTCCGGAAATAAACGGCGACTTGAAGTCTCTGCTGAATGATTTTGAAAAGAAGGTTATTATCCGTTCTCTTGCCGAGAATGGCGGCAACCGTACCCAGACAGCCGAGAAGCTGGGTATTTCGCTGCGGAATCTGCAATACAAACTGAGCCGCTACGATCTGGTGGATTAAGAGGGCAGGTGCTCAGCGCGGCCGGGTAGGGCCGCCTCTGGTCGGGCCTCTTGCCTGCCGCCCGGCTGTGCAGAAAATTTCATGGAGTATGAAAAAAAATTCATGGCAGCTTCCGCTCCAGAGCTGTTTTTTGCCGGAGCCGGGCGCTTGCAGGGGCGTTTCGGGCAAATCTTCCTTAAAAGGCTGCTTGGCACAATTAATGCATAGCAATGAAATGATAAGAGGAACGGTGAAATTTGATAACACCAGTCCTTGTTTTCAAACAATCCT
>PDRU01000249.1 GCA_002748225.1 Spirochaetales bacterium
AAAAAACATCGGCGATGAAAACACGAAGTGGCAGGTGGACAGGGGGCTGGATATTAAAATCCGCTTCAAGCTCACTGACGAAACTCGGGAAACCATGATCACAACCGTTGAGGTTTCGCCAAAACTGGCAGGACCGAAGCCGCACGAATCAACGGCTCACCTGTCTTTTGACGGGCGGGAAACAGTGGCTTATGCGGTTACTCCGCCAAGGCAGAACGAACTTGATGTGGACAATGTGGTCCCGTTGAACAAGGAGGCGTAATGGACGGAACGGCTATTAAAGAAATTAAAGATATGGCACTGGAGGGGGCTCTCCACTCCGTGGATGGCAAGGTTTACTCTCCTCATAAAATGTACCGGGTTTACAGTGACCCTCGGCCGGCAGCTCTTGTGGTCCATAGCCTTACAGGGGTTGTGGATTATCTTGAGGCGAATATTGACGGGCTTTCCGGGGACAAGCTCTTGATTCATGTCGTCGATCATTCTGCGGTTAATGTCATTACCAATGTACAGGGCGATTCCAATGAGCGCAACGTGGTTCTGTGTGCCAAATATGATGATGGGGATTCTTTCCCCTTCGGAAGATGGCTGGACCAGGAGGACTTTATCATCCGGGCTCGCTCCCGCTTTGAGACAACTGATGACTTGAATTTTATTCTTCACCACACGGCCAAGATTGACACTGAAAGTGCCGTGGTCTCCCAAGACGATGGTGTTACCCAGAAGATACAGGTCAAGCGGGGAGTGTCTGGGGCACTGACCGACAGCAAGAGCCTCAAGCCAATCGTCACTCTTAAACCGCACCGAACATTCCCGGAAGTGGAACAACCGGAAAGTGAGTTCCTTTTCCGCATGCGGAATGACGGCGGCGTGGTGGAGTGCGCACTTTTCGAAGCGGACAATTCGGCCTGGAAGAATTCCGCCCGCGAAAAAATCGCTGGCTATTTGCAAAAAACGGGTGTTGCAATTATCGCCTGATATTTGTGGGGACGGCCTGGCGGAGGGTTTGCGGGTTCAATTCCCGCCCG
>PDRU01000250.1 GCA_002748225.1 Spirochaetales bacterium
CAGCTGAATCTGGAAACATTTGAGTTCTCTCAAAATCATACACTCTTCTGGGACAAGCTGGAAAAGTCCAACTATTTTCTGGAAAGCATACTGGAAACCCTTAATGAACCCCTGCAGGGACGGCTGGTCAGCCACCTGCTGGATGCTCCGGTAGGAGACGGCGGACAGTGGGACATGTTTTCCGGCCTGCTGGAAAAATACGGTGCGGTACCCAAAGATGTCATGCCTGAAACTTTTCACTCCTCCAATACAAAAGATCTGATAAAACTGCTTACCCGCTGGCTGCGCAAATACGCCCATCTGCTCAGAACCGGACACGAAAACGGGAAAAGCATGGCGGAACTGAGAACCATGAAAGAATCATATCTGTCCGACATCTACGCGCTGCTGGTGAAATGTCTGGGAGAAGTTCCCGAAAAGTTTAACTTTGAATACAAAGATAAAGACAAACAATTCCACAAAGACGAAAACCTTACCCCGCAGGAATTCTTCAAAAAATACGTCGGCTGGAACCTGAAAGAGAAAATCAGTCTGATCAACGCTCCCACGGCCGACAAACCTTACGGCAGAGCCTACACAGTTAAATATCTGGGAACCGTCAAGGAAGCACCGCCCATCTGCTATGTGAATGTCCCCATAGACGTACTGAAAAACGCTGCGGTAAAGTCCCTCCTGGCCGGAGAACCGGTATGGTTCGGCTGCGATGTCAGCCAGTCTTCCGAGCGGAAAAACGGCATACTGGATCTGGACGTTTACAATTACACATTAACCGCCGGCCGGAGCGCGCCCTTTACCAAAGCCGAACGCCTGGACTACGGCGAAAGCAGACTCACCCACGCAATGGTGTTTACCGGAGTGGATCTTGACTCCCACAACCGGCCCATAAAATGGCAGGTGGAAAATTCCTGGGGAGAAGAACCCGGTAAAAAAGGCATCTTTTCCATGACCGACGCCTGGTTTGATGAATACACCTACCAGATAATGGTAGAAAAAAAATACGTCGAGGCCGAATGGCTCAAAGCCCT
>PDRU01000251.1 GCA_002748225.1 Spirochaetales bacterium
ATAAGCCCCAGCCAGCCGGACATGCGCCGGGAAGTAGCCGGCAGATAAGGTTTAACAATAATGGCCAGATCTCTAACCAGAAGTCCCAGCGTTTTAATAAGCCGGGCGGCTTCTTCCGGATTTTCCGTACGGGTGCGCCAGGGCTCTCCGGCCTGAAAGATCTTGTTGCCGAAATCGGAAAGGGCAAAAATACTGCGGAAAGCGCCGCGCAGCTCGGCCCGGTCCAGCTGACGGGTAATTTCCTCTTCCCTTTTCTTCACCTCTTCCCAGATAGCCGCGTCCACTTCGGCGTCAGGAAATCGTCCATTATAAAAGCGGCTTATAAAGGAAAGCGTACGGTTAACCAGATTGGCAAAATTTCCAATAAGCTCGCCGTTCACCTTTTCCTGAAAGTCGGCCCAGGTAAACTGGTAGTCGGAGGTTTCCGGACGGTTGTAGTAAATGTAGAAACGCCACACATCGGCAGGAATGCCTGTGTCCCGGCAGTCGGTACCGAACACGCCCACTCCCTTGCTTTTGGAAAATTTTCCGTCTTCGTAGTTCAGGTATTCTGAAGAACTCATGTGGTGCAGCATGGTCCATTTCTCGCCGGAAGCCAGCAGTGTGGAAGGGAAAATAACGGTGTGGAAGGGAATGTTGTCCTTTCCTATAAACTGAAAGAGCTCGGTGTTCTCCGGATCCCGCCACCAGTACTCCCATTCACTGGTCAGATCGGCTGTAATGGAGATATAGCCGATGGGCGCGTCGAACCATACGTAAAAAACCTTGTCCTCAAAGCCTTCTTTGGGAACCGGAATGCCCCATTTCAGGTCGCGGGTTATGGCCCGTTCCTTCAGACCGTCACGGATCCAGCTTTCGGTCATCTTGAGGGCGTTGTTGGCCCAGAAACCCTTCACTTTCGCCGTTTTCATCCATTCTTCAAGCTTGGGAAGTATGGCGGGTAAATTGATATACAGATGACTGGTTTCCCGGACGACAGGGGTGTTTCCGCAGGTGCCGCAGCGGGGTGATTCCAGTTCCGTGGG
>PDRU01000236.1 GCA_002748225.1 Spirochaetales bacterium
TGGCGTGGTCTCTTTCTTCCCTTCCCTGATATATCTGTAAAAGATCTGTGCTCTAACCTCCGGTCAGAACGTGAAGAGGAATCTACTAGTCCAGACAAAAAGTGTCAAGCCTGTTCCCTCTTTTTTTCTATATTTCCACTCGTAAGCGGCAAAAATATTACTCGGACATAAACTTCTTATATGTTTCTGAAGCCATATAACGGCGAAAGTAATCAACAAAAGACAAAAGTGCCGCCAGAGCCGCGCCCGCAAACAAAAAGACCGACACCCGCCCCAGAGTATAAAGCCCGCTCCAGTTCGGCCCCCAGGCCCGTATGGTGAGCAGTAAAAGACCCGCTGTGCCGCTTATAAAATACAAAACCGACTTTATCTTTCCGGCATAGCTGGCGCCCATGGCAAAACCTTCCCGCACCAGAAGCATACGGACAAACATAATTCCCAGTTCCCGCCAGAGAATAATGACCATGGCCCAGATGGGCATAATGCCCTCACCCACAAAACAGAGGAAATAAGTAAGACGCAGAAAAACATCTGAAAAAGGATCCATCAGCTTTCCTACGTCACTGACCAGATTCTTCAAAAAAAAGAAACCAGGTAAGAAAAATAAGCGGTGTCATCCAGATTCTGGACAGGGTAAGTTTATTCGGCAAAGTCATAACATACTATACGTTTCAGCACATGGCAGGGTCAAGCAAATCAGGCGGGCCAGCCGCGCGCGTTTTACCGTATCATGTCGGCCGGCGAAAGGAGGAGGAGAAAGGCCCTACTCCCGTGCCCGTGCGCGTTTTACCCGCGAAGGGCCGCGCAAATTCATGGGTACTCCTTTTGCAATGCGAATTAACCATTTTTTGCCCGCGCCCAAAGGCGCGAGTTTTAAGCTGGCTGAAGCGCGGGGGGGGCGGCCCTGCGGTCGCGCAAATACATGGGCGCACCTGACGGCCCGCCTTCCAAAGGCGCGCTCCCGGCCATGCATGAGGCGCAAAGCAAATTTCGGACTTGTTTTGCCGCCAGATTTGCCCTGCGCACGGGGCCGCATAAGGGCGGCGCCTCCTGGCATAAGGGTGGCGCCTCCTGTAGATAAAATGAGTTCAGATAATACCACGCCCCTGCTCCCGGCCATGCATAAGGCGCAAAGCAAATTTCGGACTTGTTTTGCCGCCAGATTTGTCCTGCTCACGGGCCCGCGCCCAAAGGCGTGGGTTTTAAGCTGGCTGAAGCGCTGGGGTGGGCGGCCCTGCGGCCGCTCAAATTCATGGGCGCACCTGACGGCCCGCCTTCCAAAGGCCTGCTCACGGGGCCGCGCATCAGCCCTTATGCGGCGCGGCGTTCTGCTTCCGGAAGCTGTTGGGAGTTATTCCGTAGAGTTTTTTAAAAAACCGGATATAACTCCGGACATCGTTAT
>PDRU01000010.1 GCA_002748225.1 Spirochaetales bacterium
AGAGTACTGGGAAGATTCGGAGTCCAGCACCCTTACCGACTACCAGCACGCGCAGAGCGTTCTGAAGGAACTGGAAGAAGAAATTCAGAGCTCAACACCATTAAGCAGCCTTCTGTCCGGTCAGCACATTGTTCTGGACCCCGGACACGGAGGTATGGATCCGGGCGCAATTGTAACGGTGAAAGACGGTAACGGAAATCCGCTGACTGTTACAGAAGACGAATACGCCTATGACATAGCAATACGGCTCTACAAAATTCTCAGGCGGCACGGCGCGTCGGTTTCGCTCACGGTTCTTGCGCCGGACCATCTGAGCCGGGAAGGGGAAAATCCGCGCCAGACCTTCGTGAACAAGAAAAACGAGGTGTACAACAACGAGTCGCATAACGGTAATGCAGGATGGCGCCCCGTCGGCACCGCCGAAGGACTGGATATGCGCAAGGAAACAGCCCGGCAGCAGATAAACCGCGCGCCTCTTCTGGCAAAACGCAAAGGAACACTCTTTCTGAGCATACACGCGGATAATTCTCCGGAACTGCCGGCCGGCCGGGCCGTCCTCTTCTTCGGTGCCACGGAAGAAGAAAAGGAATCTTCCAGAGAGCTGGCCCAGTGTCTGGCCTCCAAACTGGGTTCGGGCGCTTTTATAAAAGAACAGACACTGAGGGTTCTCCAGAACAATCCGGCCGACGCGGCGGTTCTTGTGGAAACGCGGAATGTGTACTACGAGCGCAACTGCTGGGCCCTGCGCTCACCGGAACTGCGGGAACAGGACGCCCAAATGCTGGCTGCCGGTATTTTAAAATGGTGCCGGCGTTAAAACAGACAAGGTATAAGAGCCATATGACACAAAACAACAGTCAAAGTCAGAATCAGAGACTGCGGACACCCCAGGGAACAGAAAGCATACTGCTGGAAGAAGCCTACAGGCACAGACAGCTGCTGCGCATGACCGAAGACCATTTTTCCCTCTGGGGCTATCTGCCCGTTCATACTCCTGTATTCGATTATTTTGAAACCTACCGGCCGCTGCTGAACCGGAATCAGGTGGAGCGCAGTTACCGTTTTCCCGACAGGGATGGAGAACTGCTGATGCTGCGCTCGGACATTACCCTTTTTCTGGCCAAACAAATGGGACTCTCTCTTTCGCAGACGCATCTTCCGCGCCGGGTGTATTATGCCGACAGTATTCTGCGGCACCAGGAAGAAGAAGATATTTCAAGCGACGAATTCTTTCAGTCGGGAGCAGAGTTGATTGGCCTGGAGGGCCTTGAAGGCGATCTGGAAGTACTGATGCTCCTGCACGATTTACTCACCGGCATGCAGATTTCTCACTGGAGAATGCATATCGGCTCACGGAAGGTGCTGGACGCGGTTCTGCAGGGACGGGGAAATGCCGAAACAGCCGGCTGTTTTCTGGAACTGCGTGACGGACAGTCTTTAACGGCCTATCTGCGGGAATGCGGTATTTCCCGGGCGCCCGAGTGTACCCGTCTGCTCTTTTTTCTGGGGACTGTTCAGGAATTTCAAAATTCCCGGGAAGAACTGACAAAAGCATGCGGGAACAATACTGCTTTGGAAGAGGCCATGGAAGAACTCGGTACTCTGGCGCTGACACTGCACCGGACAGCCGGCACCGGCCGCGTACGGATTGACCTTTCCGAACACGGCGGCCAGCCCTACTACACCGGCTTTACCGTAAAAGTGTATGCTCAAGGCGCCAACACAGCTGTGGCCACCGGAGGGCGCTACGACCAGCTGCTGGGATGTTTCGGCAATGAAGCGCCGGCTGCCGGTTTCTCCCTGATGATGCGCAAAATTGAGCCGCTGAGTGTTTTTGCCGCCCAGGCCGCCGAAGAAAAACCGGTCGGCCGCGCGGAGGGCACCGATTTTCAGCAGCGTTATGCCAGCGCGCGCAGCAGAAGAATGAAAGGTGAAAGGGTAATACTGCAATGAACACTCCCCTTACTATTGCCATTCCCAAAGGCCGGCTTCTGGACTCAGTTGCTGAATATCTAAGCCAGCGCGGCATGACCATAAAGTTCGGCTCCCGTCAGCTTTCGGCCGTTGACAGCAGCGGACGTCTGGAAGTGTACATGGTAAAAAATCATGATCTGCCCACCTACGTGCATCACGGTATTGCCGGACTGGGTATTGCCGGTGACGATACCATAAGGGAATCCGGGCTTTCGTTTACCCGGCTTTTAACTCTGCCGTTCGGATCCACCCGGCTCTGTGTGGCAGCGCCGAAAGGAACAGCTCCTCCCGAACGCAGTATTAATCCGGTAACGGTAGCCACCAGTTATACCCGCATGACCCGTGAATGGTTTAACAGCCGGCTGATACCGGTTAAAATTATCCGCCTGAACGGCAGTGTGGAACTGGCGCCGGCACTGGGTCTGGCCCCCTATATTGCAGACCTGGTGGAAACAGGAGGAACCCTGAAAGCCAACGGCCTGGAAGTTGTAACGGAAATGGAAAACATACAGGTGCGCCTTATTGCCAACCCGGCCTACTTCAAGCTTCACTACGAAAGAATTAATGAATTAGTTCATATAATGAAAAAGGATATTTTATGATAAAAGTTGAGCGGCGAAGTGGATCCCCATCATCTGGTGGAAGATACCGGACTGGTTATTGGAGAAGCTCTGGAAAAGGCCCGAAGGGAATGCGGGGGCATTCAGCGCTACGGCCAGTCCCTTATTCCCATGGACGACGCTCTCTCGGAATGTGTTGTGGATGTCTGCGGGCGCCCCTACATGGTATGGAACGTACACTGGGCGCAGGAAAGAGCCGGGAACTTCGATCTTTTTCTGCTCCGTGAATTTTTCTGGGGACTGGCATCCGCCGGCAAAATGAACCTGCACCTTGCGGTACGCTACTCGGAAAACGGACACCATGCCGCCGAAGCCCTCTTCAAAGCGGCCGGACGCGCGCTGGCCCAGGCCTACAGGCCCCGCGAAGGCGGAGAAGCCGGCATGTCCACCAAAGGAACAATCTAATGGCCCGCATGCCCCGTGAAGGATTTCTGAAAGTTGTCAGACCGGAGCCGGCTTCTGTTGATCCGGTCCGCAAGGCGGCACTGATCCGCAAAGGCAATGAACTCTTCAACGGCGGCGAAATTGAAACAGCCCGGCGGATATTTCTGACACTGGGCTATACTGATGGTATAATACGTCTGGGAGACTACTACTACAAAAAAGCCGATTATTTCGAAGCCTATAAACTCTACAGCCAGGCGCCCGCTCCCGAGAAAGTGAACTACTTGATAAAACGAATGGCCGGAGTAATCCGCGAATGGATAAAAGATGAATAACTCCGAAAAAAATCAAAAAGAAAAATTGCCGGCAATCGCCGAACTTTCCCGCAGAGGATACCGGTATATCAAAAAAAATCAGTTCTCCGAGGCACGCAGCTGTTTCCGGCAGGTACTGGAAATTGAAAAAGAAAACCATTACGCGCTGGTGGGAATGGGCGATATTCTGCGGAAGGAAAAACGCTACAGGGAGTCTATCAAGTATTATCAGCAGTGTTTATCCCTGCACCCCGATAATCACTACGCGCTCTTCGGCCTGGCAGACTGTCACAGGGCACTGGGCGACAGAACCAGTGCTATTGAGATGTGGACAGAATATCTGAAGCTCGATACGGATAATACAGCCGTAATGAACAGAATGGCCGACGCCTGGCGCAAAAAAAACAACTATTCCGAGTCAAAAAAATACTACCGTAAAGTTCTGGAACTGGAACCGGATAACGCCTACGCCCTTATTGGTCTGGGACACCTTCTTTTTGACTTTAAGGAGTATGAGGCTTCACTGGAAATCTGGAAGAAAATAGAGCAAAGCCAGAAAGAAGACGTTGATATAAAAGTACTCACCTCTCTGGGCAACTGCTGCCGCAAGCTTAAACTCTTTTCTGAAGGTACAGGGTATTTTGCCAGAGCACTGGAAAAGCAGAATGATAATTTTTATGCTCTTTTCGGCATGGCCGACTGTTACAGAGGTTTGGGCAGCCCGGAAAGATCTCTGGAATACTGGAACAGAATTCTGGAAGCAGACCCTCATAATAAAGTAATACAGACCCGCGCCGGCGACGCCTACAGAAATACCGGCAACCTGGACGCCGCCGAACGCTGTTACCAGTCCGCCCTGAAAATAGGCTTTGACATCTACGCCGAAACAGGAATGGCGCTGATTGAAAAAAGCCGGGGCATGCATGAAGAAGCCCTGAAAAGACTCAAACCGCTTATGGAACATTCACCCCGGAACCATATAGTTGCTCTGGAAGCGGCCGGCTGCGCCGCCCTGCTGGGCCGTAGCTCTGAAGCAGTGGACATTCTGAAAAATTACCTCTCAAAAGGAAACACCAGCGATGCTGTTCTGCGCATGCTCCAGGAACTTGAGGAGCAGACAGAACAGAGCTGAAGAGTCTTATTCTTCCTCCTGCCCTCCCGTCAGAACAGCCCGTATTCTCCGTACCCCCCGTGAGCTGGACTGTTCCTTGACAATACGGAACACGCCCAGTTCACCGGTCGACTTAACATGCGGTCCGCCGCACACTTCCGTGGAGAATTCGCCGATACTGTAAATTTTAACCTGCTCGTCATAACGTCCTTCAAAAAGCGCGCGGGCGTTCATGTCGCGGGCTTCCTGCAGTGTGGCCGTCTGCATGGAAACCGGCAGATTTAATTCAATCTGCTCATTCACAATGGCTTCTACGGCCTTCTTTTCTTCATCCGTCATAGGCTGGGGATGCACAAAGTCAAAACGCAGTCTTTCGGGTGTAATGTTGGAGCCTTTCTGGGCAACATGATCGCCCAAAACACGGCGGAGGGCCTCGTGCAGAAGGTGCGTGGCCGTATGGTAGCGGGTGGACATAACGGAATCGTCAGCCAGACCGCCCTTAAAAGTTTTATCGGCACCCTTTTTGGACGCTTCCTGATGTCTGCGGAAGGCCTCGTCAAAGCCTTCCCGGTCCACGGTCAGCCCGTGCTCGGCGGCCAGTTCTTCAGTCAGTTCCACAGGGAATCCGTAGGTATCGTAGAGTTTAAACGACACCTTTCCGGAAATAACTTTTTTGGGATTTTTCAAGAGGTTGGGAAGCAGCTTGTCAAACTCCCTGTGGCCGTGCTCCAGGGTTTTGCGGAACTGGGCTTCTTCCAGAGTGAGCTCGCTTATAATAACATCGCGTCTGTCGCGCAGCTCATCGTAGACACCCCTGTACACATCAATAACAGAGTCGGCCACTTTGCCGAGGAAATCGCTTTGAATACCCATCTTCAGACCATGACGCACCGCCCGGCGTATCAGCCGGCGCAGAATATAACCCTGACCGAGATTCGAAGGTTTAATACCTTTTTCATCGCCCAGAATCATGACAGAAGTTTTGACATGGTCGGCAATAATACGGAAAGAAAGGAGTGTCTCCTCACTTTCGGTGTACTCCCGTCCGCAAATATCCGAAACAGCGGCCAGAATGGGCTGAAACAATTCTGTTTCATAGACGTTGTCTTTACCCTGCAGCATGGTAATTGTGCGCTCCACACCCATGCCCGTATCCACACAGGGGCGCGGAAGCGGCTGGTAGGAGCCGTCGGCCTGCTTGTCGTACTGCATGAACACGTCGTTCCATATTTCAAAATACTTTCCGCAGGAACAGCCGGGCCGGCATTCGGGGCCGCAGCTTTCAATACCCGTATCGTAAAACATCTCCGAATCCGGGCCGCAGGGTCCGGTCTGTCCCGCCGGTCCCCACCAGTTATCTTTTTTGGGAAGCTTATAGATTCGGCTTTCCGGTATGCCCAGGGCCATCCATGCGCCGCGCGACTCCTCATCCAGCGGAGCGTCATTATCGCCGGCAAAAACCGTTACAGAGATTCTGTCTTTGTCCAGTCCCAGATATTTCGGGTCTGTCAGAAATTCAAAACTCCAGGCAATGGCATCTTTTTTAAAGTAGTCGCGGATGGACCAGTTCCCCAGCATTTCAAAAAATGTCAAATGAGAAGTATCCCCTACCGAATCAATATCACCGGTACGGATGCATTTCTGAACATTGGTCAGCCGGGCGCCCGCCGGATGCTCCTGTCCCAGAAGAAAGGGAACCAGCGGATGCATTCCCGCTGTGGTAAAGAGCACAGTGGGGTCGTTTTCCGGAATAAGAGACTTGCCGGAAATTTCGGCATGTCCCCGGGCAATAAAAAAGTCGAGAAATTTACGTCGCAGTTCGTTAGCGGTCATGGCCGAATATTATCCACTGAGGGCATGATGCGCAAGGGATGGAGCCGGTAAATATTATTCTATTAAATCCGACTCTTCCCGCAGAATAATGAAACGGCCTTCTTCCTCGGCCTTTTGTATTCTGTCCAGAAAGCTGCGCACGCTTTTATCCACTTCACTGCGGGGCTGCGGCCCCAGAATAACCCGTTCATCTTCTACCAGAAGTTTGCGCCGGGAGCTGAGGGCCTCTTCAATGCACTGGCGTATTTCGGGTGTCTGGCCTTTGAGGATCATGGCTATTTCTTTTTCGTCCATGTCCAGAAGAAGCTGCTGCAGGTCTTTACGGCGCAGGTGAAGAACGGAGTCCATGGTATAGAGCTTTTCCTTTACCTGATGGGCCAGAAGCGGGTCGGCGTCTTCCAGACCTCCCAGCAGCCGTTTTTCATCTTCCAGATCCATGTGCCGCAGAATGTCGGCCAGAGCCGCGCGGCCGTCGAGTTCTTCACTTTCGTCGCGGCCGATAAGCCGCAGCTTCTCGCGCAGGGAATCTTCCACGGTTTCCAGAACATCGCGCGAAACTTTTTCGGTACGCGCCATGCGGATAACAACCGCGGCACGCTGCTCATCCGGTAAAGATTCCAGCAGAGCCGAGGAAAGTGAGGGTTCCAGGTAGGCCATAACCAGAGCCAGAGAAGATGAAGGCTCCTTGCTCAGGAGGGTAACAAGCTGTTCAAAGGAGCAGTCGTTTAAAAAGCTGAAGGGAAGCGGCTGCTCTTCGGGAAGGGCACTGGCCAGTATGGCTTTGGCCTTATCTTCGCCGAAGGCCGCTTCCAGTATATTTCTGGCGGCATCCTTGCCGCCTCTGGCCCGTTTGGCCTGCACGCCCGAGAAATGCTGCCCGAACTCGTCGAGAAGCTGCTGCGCTTCAACCGCGTCAACCCGGCTGACCTGAGCAATATGACGCGCCAGTTCTTCGGCTTCATCGGCATTCAAGCGGGAAACAACCGCGGCGGCGTCTTCCAGCCCCAAGGTGTCCGCGGCTTTTCCGGCGTTTCCTGTGTGGTTTTGAGCAGGATCTGGGGCTTATTCCTGCGCGGCCGCTGAGGCTGGGAACTCTCAGGCTGCTTTGGAGCCGCACTCTTATGGGCGGCTTCAGCGGCTTTCTCCGTTTTTGAAGCGGCCCTGTACAGCTCAATTCCCGTTTTAGCGCGTGCCATATTTCCTCCGGGGCTTTTTATCCGTTCGAGCGAATTTTTCCTATACGCATAACAATATTAAAAGCTTTTTTCTCCAGCGGTAAGAGTTCCGCCTTCCATACCGGCATAAAGAAACCGGCCTGGTAATGCCTGCGCAGTTCCCGGCCCACCCTGTAGTCGGCATAGACAGGATAGCTGAGAAGATCGGCCTCTTCAGAAAGCTGAAACTGCAGAAGAACGTTTTGAGCGCGGTCGTGGAGAACCCAGGAATGAACCGATTCAGCCATGCCCCGTTCATCCGCGGAAACGCCTGAATAATCGTCTGTATTAATAAAGAAGCCCCGCTGGGACAACTCGCTATCCAGCGCCAGGTTAATTTCACTTCCCCAGTTAAAACTTAAGGTTCTGGGTGTCAGATTGGAGAGGGTGTAATCTACTTCCAGGGTACTGCGCCGGAAGCGGTAGGTTTTCTGTATCTGCAGATCGTTTTCACTGCCTTTAACCGAACCGGTGCAGCACAGAGTTACCCGGGCCTGATCCCGCACCATTTCCTGAATATTATATTGACGTTCGGCAAAGAAACGGCTGCCGGGTTTGAGTGATTTAAGATATGTCTGCGGATCTCCCTGAAAAACATGATCCATAAAGGCCTGTCTTGGGTAGGCATCGTATCCCTGCTCACGGGTAGCCGGGGGGTGATAATCTTCCGGATAACGGGCAATGGTGGCCAGGTAATTGCGGAAAACAGGCAGGTAATCCAGCTCAAACAAAGCGCCGCCTGTGGTATGAATATAGGCGTTAAAGATATGACCGTTGTAGAGCAGCTCCTTTTCCCCGTCCATATCAAAATCCATGTCCGTTAAAGCTGCCTGAAAAACACCTTTCTCACGGGTGGCCTTTTCCGCCTCTATTAAAGCTCCATACACAGCATGTCTTAAACGGCTGTTGTAAATTCCTCCGGTAGGACCATGCCAGTAGGCATAATGCTCCTGCCCCTTCCACAGCAGCTCTTTAGCGTTTTTTTTACGCGATTTGTCTCCGCGCAGCTGGTTGGCCAGTACTTCCACATGCATCATTTTGGAATACATGAGGGTACTTTCCCGGTATTTTGTCAGAAACTCCCTGTAGTACGCCGGGGGGCGTGAGGGGTCAATGCGCGCGGAAGCGGAACTGCTTCCGTTCAGACGGCTCCAGCGCATCAGAGCCTGATAGGAAGGCCCCGGTACATACACCTTGGGCCGTGAGGCCGGAAAATCACGGAGATAGCGGCCCGGATGAACACATTCAAGCCATGAACGGTTTTCTTCCACGGCCTTAAAAAATCTTTCCAGCCACTTTTCCCCGTAACAAACGGCATAAGAACCGTCTCCGCCCAGGCTGACGCCGTCAAGGATAAGAGATACAACCACTTCTTTCCCATCCTGTTTTTCCAGAGCACGCAGACTCTCAACAATATGCTCCGGAGGAACTTTCAGAAAGCGGTCGGCTAACGTATTCATAACAGGAAAAATTATAATGCTTTTTCCCTGATCTTCGGCCAGAACGGGATAATCGGGCCGGAAGCCCGGAACCGCCGGAAAGGCACGCTCGGAAAGGAACACATACCCCATGCCGCTGGCACGCAGAGAAGAGGCCAGATGAGCTTCCCATATCTGGGAAGGTATCCAGCTGCCGCGGGAGCGTTTTCCAAACTTTTTGCGCAGATAGGTTGTCATTACCTCAATCTGCCCAACCCGGTCTGCGGCCGGTATCATGGGAAGAATGGGTTCCCAGTACGCTCCGCCCAGGATTTCTATGGATTTACGAGCCGTCATTTCGCCCAGTACAGTATGGAATTCCGGGTGCCGGCCTTCCAGCCATTCCAGAAGAGGACCGGAATAGAACAGGGTGGGCTTGATGGTCTGATGATTGTAAATGGCGGTTAGAAAGGGCTTGAAGGCATTCTGGTAAGCTTCTTCAAAGAGATATTCAGATTCACCTGCAGGAACCGAATTAAAGGTTCCAAAAATCAGCTTTACCGTACCCATTACCCCAATACACAGACACTGGCTGTCCGTGCTCCTTATTCATCTGTTTCCGCATTCAGATGTTTTTTACTTCAACAATACATTTGGCAGGACAGGCTTTAGCGGCACCTGCCTGCTGTTCTTCATTCTTTATATTATAATCCAAACTTGACAAATTATCTGTAACAACAAAGCCCGATTCAGGAAATTTTCTTTCACAGATCCGGCAGCCTATGCAGCCGGCCTTGCAGTTGCTTTTTGTATCCTTGGCTTTATCGTGCGAATTACACGCCACAAACCAGGAAATATCTTCCGGAACCATCTTCATTGCTGTTGTGGGACAGACTGTCACACAAATTTCACAGCCAATGCATTTTTGGGGATCAACTCTAACCAGGCCGTTTTCCGTATGGGAAATAGCCTCTACCGGGCAGGATTTCACACAGGAACCCAGTCCCAGACAGCCGTACTTGCATCCTTTGTCGCCCTGAAAGTGAACATAAGCCGCTTCACAGTCTGAATAACCGAGGTACTGAAAATCTCTTTGAGCTACACCGTCACAGCCCGCGCAGGCCAGACGGGCCACCATGCGCACTTTGGAAGCATCCACTTCCAGACCAAGAATTTCTCCTATACCGCTCATGGCGTCCGCCCCTCCGGGGGAACATTTGGAAACATTAGTTTCCTTTTCTCCGGCCAGAGCTTCGGCGTAGGCTTCACAGCCGGCGTAACCGCAGGCACCGCAGTTCAGTCCCGGCAGAACCGTCAATAAGTCTTCAACCGTTTTATCCTTTTCCACACGGAGTTTACGGGAGGCTACAGCCAAACCGAGACCCAGAAGTCCGGCAAACAGGGATGTGGAAAGAAATGCCGCCAGAATACGCAGAATACTGTCCATCAGCTATCAGCCTCCAATAAGATTCGATAAGAGGGCTTTATCAAAAGCCATAAACGCCAAAGCCATCAGGCCGCCGGAAATAAAGGCAATGGGCGAACCTTTCAAAAACTTCGGCACTTTCTCTGTATCCAGACGCTCCCGGATACCGGACATCAGCAGAAGAGCCAGGAGGAATCCCATACCGGCAGATAAACCGGCCAGAAAACTTTCCAGAGCACCGTAATTTTTATTCACACTGATAAGGGCAATACCCAGTACACCGCAGTTGGTTGTAATAAGCGGAAGATAAATACCCAATGCCTGATAGAGCGGCGGCGAAAATTTCCGCACTACCATTTCCACCAGCTGAACCAGCGAGGCAACAACCAGAATAAAGGTTACAGTCTGCAAAAAAACTATGTTGAGGGGTACAAGCACAAAATGCTGCAGGGCCCATGTGGTTAAAGCGGCTATACTCATAACAAAAGTAACCGCAAACCCCATACCCACAGCGCTCTCGGTATTTTTTGATACCCCGATAAACGGGCAGAGTCCCAGGAACTGCGATAAAACCAGGTTACTGACAAATACATAAGTTAAGACAATGCCGATATAACTCATTTTTTAGTTACCTCCCCCAGCCACCGGTAAAAGGCCTGTAAGAAACCAACCACTATCAAAGCTCCTGCCGGGAAAGCAAAAACCAGGGCCGGAGCATCGGAAAGACCGGGTATGGTCAGTACTGCTTTTTCCGGAACAATGGTAATGGTTCCGGCTCCCAGAACTTCACGCACCAAAGCAATGGAGGTCAGTCCCACAGCAAAGCCCAGTCCCATGGCAACGGCATCCACAACCGAAGCGCCCACCGTATTCTTGCTGGCAAAAGCCTCAGCCCGTCCCAGAATAATACAGTTAACAACAATCAGCGGAATAAATATTCCCAGAGACTCCGAAAGTGCCGGCAGCCAGGCCTGCATGCTCATGTCCACCAGGGTAACAAAAGTGGCAATAATAACAATATAGGCCGGAATGTGAATATCGTCCGGAATCTGTTTTCTCAGCAGGCTGATAACAACATTGGAGCCCAGAAGCACCAGAAAGGTGGCCGCGCTCATACCCAGAGCGTTGTTCACGGAAGTGGAAACAGCCAGTGAAGGGCAAAGTCCCAAAACCAGAACAAAAATAGGGTTTTCCCTCAGAACTCCCTTGAAAAGGTTTTTCATTTTTGACCCTCCCACTCTTTAACAAGACTGGAACCATGAGCAATGGCCGTAGAGATACCCGTAAAAGTAATAGTAGCTCCGGAAACCACATCCGCGTCCCCGCCCAGAGCCGCTTTAGTTACCGGAACCGGCACATCGGCGCCTTTTCCTACAAAAATATCCATATACGATTCATCTTCCGCTTTCTTTCCGAATCCGACAGTTTCTCCGTTGGCCATAAGCCGGGCCGCTATAACAGCACCCGTTTTATCGTAGGAGGCAACCACCGTCATTGGACCGCCGTAACCCACCGCTTCAAGTTCCAGTATCCAGCCCTTCTCTTCCAGTATGGGCCAGCGGCGCGCTACACCCGGAGCAGGACTCTCCTCGCTGTCTCCCGGTGTTCCTCCGCCTGAGAGAACCGTGAGTGCCTGCTGAAGCTTCAAAGCCCGCAGTTCCGCAATTTTCGGTTCGGTAAAATTATTCACAACTGCCAGCAGCAGAGCCGCCACAGCACCGATAAGACCCAGCCGGAGGGATTTATCCGTCATTTCCTTCATTTGGACACCCCGTAGCGTTTCGGCGTTACATGACGGTCAATTAAAGGCGTCAGAATATTCATGAATATAATGGCCAGACTCACTCCTTCCGGCAAATTCCCGAAGCGCCTGATAACAAAAGTAAAAAAACCGCAGCCCAGACCGAATATCAGCCGCCCGCGCCGGGTCAAAGGCGTGGTAACCATGTCCGTGGCCATAAACCAGGCTCCCAGCATTAAACCGCCGCTGCACAAGTGGAATACCACATCACCGGAGAAGGCGCCGCTTCCGTACTGCATGCCGTCAAAAAGCCAGATAAGAAAAGCAAAGCTGCCCAGATACGCCAGGGGAATTTCCCAGTCAACAATTCGGAGAATCACCAGAAACAAACCGCCCGCAATGAGCAGCAAAGCCGACATTTCCCCCAGGGAACCGGGTATTATGCTTCCCAGAGGTGTCGGTCCGCTTACCGCGTCAGCCGCGCCTGGAACCCGCGGAAAGGTCCACTGGGTCATGGCCTTGCCCCAGGAGAAAAACACAAACACACGTCCGGCCAGAGCAGGATTCATCCAGTTGGCCCCCAGACCGCCGAAACTCCACTTCACAACGGCAATGGCAAAAACCGAAGCGGCGGCAGGAACGAACAGAGGAACATGAGGAGGCATGTTGTAAGCTATCAGAAGACCCGTAACAACAGCACTGAGATCGCCAATTGTCTGAGGCCGCTTAAACAGGGCATTCAAAAGCGCCTCGCATGCCACAGCCGCAGCAGTTGCCGTAAGAATAACCAGCAGAGGCCGCAGGCCGAAAAGCACAACACTCCACACTCCCGCCGGAATAAGCGCCGCAATAACCCACCACATAACAGACCGGGTGGAACCCCGGGCATGAATCTGGGGTGAACTTGAAATAACCGGTTGACCTTCCATCGACTATCCTTTGTTAACCATTACTTCGAGCCGCCAGACGCCGCCGCCGTCCGCGGCCGGCCCTGAAGGCAGAAACAAGGGGAATATGAGCAGGACAGGAATAGGCGCACGAGCCGCATAAAACGCAGTCATCCAACCCAAACTTTACCGCCTGATCAAAGCGCTGATGCTCAATGTTTTTGTATATCAGTGTCGGGCTGAGCCCCATGGGACAGGCCTCAATACAACGCCCGCAGGAAATACATGCGGTTGCTTCAAAGTATTTTACTTCTTCGGCTGTAAGAGCCAGAATGCCGCTGGTTCCTTTCGTTACAGGTGTATCAAGATTATTGAACGCAAAACCCATCATGGGACCGCCGCTGATAAAACGGACGGTCTTTTCCGTTACACCGCCGCACTCTTCAATTAAATCACGGATGGAACTGCCTACCCGTACCCGGATGTTGGAAGGCTCTTTTATGCCGCCTCCGGAAACAGTTACCACCCGTTCAACAACGGGCCTGTCGTCTCTGAGGGCTTCGCAGACAGAAACAAGGGTGCCGACATTGGCATTAATAACACCCACTTCTATCGGCAGCTTGCCGGATGGAACTTCCCGGCCCAAAGTGGATTCTATAAGATTCTTTTCGGCGCCCTGCGGGTATTTAACCTTCAAAGGCATAACTTCAATACCGAACGGAGCGCCCTCCTTTGTCAGAATATCAATGGCATCGGGTTTATTGGCTTCAATACCTATGACCGTCCGCTCCGGGGAAAGAAGTTTCTGAATAATTCTGATTCCCTCTATAACATCCCTGCTCTGTTCCACCATAAGGCGGTGGTCGGCAGAAAGATAGGGTTCGCATTCAGCCGCGTTGATCAGAAAAACGTCGCATGTGCGTCCTTTGGGAACAGCAAATTTGACATGAGAAGGGAATGTTGCTCCGCCCTGCCCCACTATGCCGTGCGTTTTCAGCGTTTCCAGAATAGCAGCGGAATCCAGCGATTCCCAGTCTCTGGATTCAAGCTTTTTCCCCAGCCGGGAGAACTCTCCGTCAAGCTCTATCACAGCAGCATCAGTACGCATGCCGCTGGGAAGAAAAATCTTGCTGATGGATTTGACTGTTCCCGGAATGGGGGAATGAACCGCGGCGGAAACAAATCCGACCGGTTCACCAATCAGCTGTTCTTCTTCAACATGATCGCCTGGAGCAACAACCGGTTTTGCCGGCGCGCCTATATGCTGGGAAAAAGGCACAACCGCCATTGCGGGAATGGGAGCTTCACGGATACTCTTATCAGCCGTCAGCTCCTTTCCTCCAGGCGGATGCACACCCCCCCGGGCAAAAGTACGTAGTTTGCTCATGCAGCCTCAATCCTCCTGCGAAAACGGAATGAAGAAATAAAAGAATTGGGAATCCGTTCAGATGTATTGAATTTAGCAGGAATTCCCGTTGATAACAACAGTGAAATGATTATAAAAAAGCCGCTGATCAGCTCCCAGAGACGTGAAAGCGCCGGCAAACCGCCAACCGCCCGGCTCTGACGGAAAACCGGCGCGGGGCCTCCCCGGGAAGCCAGAAGCCGCCCGGTTCCGGAAACTGTTTCATCTTCAGTAACATCCATGTACCAGGAATTATCAAACTGCAGAATACTGCTGGAAACAGCTTCCATCCGGGCGCCGTCTTCCCGGTAAGAAGTCAAACTTATTCCGTTTCCCGGCTGAGGCAGCTCATAGCGGCCGCCAAAAAGCAGACTTTCCTGATAAGCCCGGGACGCAACAAGACTGGAAAAATTTGGAAGCTCTGAACTTTCCCTGGAATTAAAAAGCCGGGAAAGTGACTTATAAGAAGAGAAACTCCCCTCAGGGAGCCCCGGAACAGGCAGAACACGCATCCGCATTTCATAAGCGGTTTTCCCGCCTGCAACAAAGCCCCGGGGAAGCAGCAGTAATAACGCAGCAGCCGCCAAAGCAGGCATAAGCATTCCCTGACCGTGAGTAGAAAACGGCGCTGGCTGCCGTGT
>PDRU01000011.1 GCA_002748225.1 Spirochaetales bacterium
CAGGAGGTATAGGGTATGAATTTCAGCTGGCAGTTTATTGTTGACATAGGAATACTGGGCGGAGCATTAATGATTGCCACCTGGATACGGGCCCGCGTCCGGTTTTTCCAGAAGTACCTTATTCCCAACGCTCTGACAGCCGGTTTTCTTCTCTTGCCTTTTTACAACTGGGTGTTTCCGCACATTGGCATGGGAACCGAAAGTCTGGGAAACATAGTGTTTCATTTTCTCAACATCTCCTTTATTGCCATGACTCTCCGTGTGAGTAAGGAAAAACGCCGTTCCAGCCATGATGTTTTTGCAACCAGCACTACCGTACTCAGCCAGTATGTTATTCAGTGTTTCCTGGGTACTCTCCTTACCATTCTGCTGATTAAAACCATCTTGCCCAATCTGTTCCCCGGCTTTGGTCTTTTTGCAACTCTCGGTTTTTCTCTGGGCCCGGGGCAAGCCTTTGCCATTGGAAAAGGGTGGGAACAGATGGGTTTTGCCGGCATGGGCGATGTAGGACTTACCTTCGGCGCTCTGGGATTTATCTGGGCCTGTTTCGGCGGGGTTTTTCTGGTTAATTACGGTATCCGTCAGGGCTGGATATCCAAAGAAGAACTGACTGCCATGAATCAGGGTAAGGTTCGTCAGGGGGTATTGCGCCGGGGCGAGAGCAGCGAGTCATCGGAAGTAATGAATATTACCAATCCCGAAGCTATTGATCCCCTTACCTTTAATGCCGCTCTGGTTTTATTCACCTATCTGCTTTCTTTTCTGGGACTGAAAGGACTTTCCTGGCTTCTCTCTTTCCTGGGGAATCCGGGGGTGCAGCTGGCAACAAATCTCTGGGGTATTATGTTTATCTTCAGCGCGCTGACGGCCATGCTGGTGAAGGCTCTTATCCGGGCTTTGCGGATTGAATACATTATTGACAATCAGCGGATGACCCGTATCAGCGGTTTTACTGTTGATTATATGGTTAGCTCGGCTATTGCCGCCATTAGTGTAACAGTTGTTCTGAATTACTGGCTTCCCATTGTTCTTATAGCCGGCATAGCCGGTCTGGCTACTACCTGCAGTCATGTATGGCTTTCCAGCCGTATTTTTCAGGACCATGTGTTCTTCCGGATGATTATGGTGTACGGCGCGGCAACCGGTACGGCTCCCACAGGTCTGGCTTTGCTCCGGGTGATCGATCCGCAGTTTGAAACGCCTGCCAGCCGTGACTTTATGCTTTCGGCCGGTATTACATTTCTGGCGGCCATTCCCATTATACTGACGGCAAACATGCCGGCCATGGGAGCGGTGAACGGCACTTTAAAGCCTACTTATCTGGTACTGCTGCTCTACACAGTTTATCTGGCAGCCTGTTTTGGAGCCTACCTTGTTCTGTCCGGAAGGCGGCGTTTCAAAAACCCCTCATCTTTCTGGCTGCGGCGGAAGAACTAATATCCTTCAAGGGTGTCCAGAAGCAGGCCTGCTCCCAGAATGCAGGCGGTTTCTGTTCGGAGAATTCTTTCTCCCAGGTGCAGGCGGGTAAATTCGTGCCTGTCCAGAATATTCCGTTCCCTGCCGCTCCAGCCCCGTTCGGGGCCTACCGCCAGAACGGCGCTGTCTGCACGAAAATCTGCATGAGCGGTTTTCCATGTAATCCAGCTTTGCGCGTCTTCTTCGTTATCCAGGGCAATTCTCAGCACCTCTTCTCCGCTGAATGAATCCAGCTCCCTGAGGGCGGCCGGCAGGCTTGCCTGCTGAACAACTTTCGGAAGCAGTGTACTTCCTCCCTGCATGGCTCCGTCTCTGAGGGCTTTTTCCCACAGACCGTCCCTCCACAGGCGGCTGCCCATGTAGGATTTTTCATTCAGGTCCGTACCGCATACGTGTATTTCCCGAATTCCCAGAGAACAGCAGTCTTTCAGCAGCCGCCGGGCTGTAGGGGGGCGGGGGCATCCGAGAATTAGAGTGAGAGGGCGTAATGGCGCGGGGCTCCGGCTGATCTGGCGGAATTCCCATTTCCAGCCCGAGCGGGTTTTTTGGAGCAGGCGGGCCTGCCCTAAAGGGCCTGATGTTATGCCGGCCCGGAAATAATCACCCGGTTGAATTTTAAGAACATTGAATAAATGACGCAGCCGTTCATCTGTTTCAGGGAGGGTTCTGCCAATCTCTTCCGGCTCAAAAAGAATGAGGTTCATCCCCTGCCGCCGCTAGTAGGACTGTACTTCGTCGTGGACAAACTCCAGCTGTACACCTGCCTTTTTGAAGAGTTCTTCCGACTCGGCTCCGGCATGATATTTCCGTTCACACACTACCCGGCTTATTCCGCAGCTGATAATAAGCATGGCACAGGTGCGGCATGGGGTCATGCGGCAGTAAAGGTGCGCGCCGTTGAGGGCCGCTCCTCTTTTGGCTGCCTGACAAATAGCGTTTTGTTCCGCGTGTACTGTACGGACACAGTGCTGCCGTTTTTGCCCGTCTGTATGAATTACCTCGTTAAACAAATGGCCCGCTTCATCGCAGTGCGGCAGTCCCGGAGGCGAGCCCACGTATCCGGAAGCCAGAATCTGGCGGTCCTTAACAATAACACAGCCGCTGCGGCCGCGGTCGCATGTGGCTCTCTGGGCAATGGTATTGGCCACCTGCATAAAATATTCATCCCAGGTAGGACGGGTTACTCTCATCTTCTTCCCCCCTTTGTTGTGTACGTTATATCATATCAGTGATGGATGGTGATTTACTACGGGCCTGGAAACGGCTGAAAAAGAAGCACGGCTGGAACAACACTGAGGCTATAGATTCCGATCTGCGGCAGGCCATGGTGCGTATTCTCGGCCTTCCCGAAGATTTCGGAGAAGAACTGGCCGATTATTTTCTGCCCTCTCCTGCGGGAGAAGAAGAACTCTACCGCAGTGAAGAAGTAATGGAACTCTTCGGAGGTACATGGAAGCCCCAGGAGAGTGCTCTCAATATTGACGACTGGGAATTCCTGCGCGATCTGGTAAACGCCTGGGCCCGGGAACTGGATATGGACACAGTAACAGAGCTGATGCGCCATATTCTGGATAACGGCGGTTTCCGCTCGCGTTAATGTCAGTAGCGGTCGGGCACACGCAGAGGCTCGGCCTGTTTCAGACCTGAAATTCTGCGGGGAGCCGGCCGCGGCGGCAGCGTTATCTTTTCCCGCGGAACGTCAGTGTAGGGAACCAGACTGAGAAGGTGGGCTATGGTGTTCAGCCGAACCCGCTTTTTATCGTCAGATTCCACCACCCACCACGGGGACATCTCTGTGTGAGTAGCCGCAAACATTGCGTCTCTGGCCTGTGAGTATTCTTCCCAGCGTTCCCACGACTTCAAATCCATGGGACTGAATTTCCACCGCTTCAGCGGATCTTCCAGCCGGCTGCGCAGGCGTTTTTCCTGCTCTTCAAAACTGATGCTGAGCCAGAATTTTATAAGCCGTATCCCTGAACGGATAAGCATGTTTTCAAAGTCCGGGCAGGAAATAAGGAATTCCTCTACCTGCTGCGGCGTTAAGAAACCCATAACCCTGTCTACTCCGGCGGCGTTGTACCAGCTGCGGTCGAACAGACATATTTCTCCGGCTGCCGGTAAATGCTTTACATAGCGCTGAAAGTACCACTGGGTTACTTCCCGGTCTGTGGGTTTTCCCAGAGCAACAATGTGCGCCACCCTGGGGTTCAGATACTGGGTAATGCGTTTAATGGTACCGCCCTTGCCCGCGGCATCCCGGCCTTCAAAAATAACAACAATGCGTTCTCCGCCGGCTTTTACCCATTCCTGGAGTTTGATCAGTTCCCCCTGAAGGCGGGCAAGTTCTTTCTCGTAGAATTTCTTCTCCAGTTTGCCGTTTTTCTTCCCCAAAATCTTCTCCCCTTATAAATGACAGGGAACCATTATACCATGAAATGGAACAGCCGCGCTTTTAATCTATAACGGCAGGACCGCCTGCTAATGAGCCAGGCCCGGTCCTGCCGGTATTATGGGGCGTCAGGCTCCTTTTTCCAGTTTCAGGGTCCGGGTGGGCTGGTCGCAGATTTCGGGAGGTCCGTAATACTGAATGGCTCCGGGAAATGTGTAGGTTTCTTCCACGGCCCATTTGTCCCTGTTCTCAGCGAACAGTTTGAATGGGGCTCCGTCCAGTTCCACCAGCGCTTTGCGGATAACCGGCTTGCGTGTACCGTGACGCTGTTCCATGTTCATCATCATGGTAAGGGGTACGCCTCCGGGAATCCATTCCGACGCGCTCTTGTGGAGATCGGCCAGATTGGAAATATAGCCGGTCAGTCCCGCTGCAAGCAGAAGAAAAGCCGAATATCCCAGTCCGTAACAGTAGTCTGAGTCGAAATTGGAAGGGAACGCGCAGCGGCCTTCATAGCCGAAAAAGTGATTCAAAGCGCTGAAGTGTCCATTGTACTCACCTTTAAGTTTCAGCCGTTCCAGACGTTCTTCTACAAGTTCTATCAGCAGTTTTTCTGTTTCAATACGGGAAACCTGTACGTTGCCATGCGGGTCTCTGTCGTCCAGGAGCTGCTTCTGAATGGAACGGGGCAGGGACGAGAAAACATAGGAAGAGTCCCTGGAAAGTTCATGGTTTACCCATTCCTGCTGGTCTTCCACACTGTGAAGGGTGGCAAAATATTCCGCGTCGCGGGCCAGCAGATCGTTAAGTTCGGCAATCAGCGCGCCAACCTCGGGGATAAATTCAATAAGCCCTTCCGGAACAAGAATAACGCCGAAGTTTAAGCCTTTGGCCGCTCGGGCCTGAATAACAGAGGTAATCTGTTTAACCACATCGTCCAGAGACATGTTTTTCTTTTTTACTTCCTCTGAGATAATACAAATGTTCGGCTGAGTCTGCAGGGCGCATTCCAGAGCAATATGGCTGGCGCTGCGTCCCATCAGTTTGATGAAATGCCAGTATTTTTTTGCGCTGTTGGCGTCTTTCTGAATATTGCCGATCAGTTCGCTGTAAGTTTTGGTGGCTGTATCAAAGCCGAAAGAAGTTTCGATATGCTCGTTTTTTAAATCGCCGTCAATGGTTTTCGGGCAGCCCACTACGGTAATGCCGCTGTTTTTCTTTTTAAACCATTCAGCCAGAACTGCGCCGTTGGTGTTGGAATCGTCTCCGCCAATAATAACAACGCCGTCAATACCGTATTTTTTGCAGGTGGCCAGGCTCTTTTCAAACTGTTCTTCGGTTTCCAGCTTGGTGCGGCCCGAGCCGATAAT
>PDRU01000247.1 GCA_002748225.1 Spirochaetales bacterium
AACGGCTGCCAAATAAACGGCACCCGGTCTTTCTGTACCGTTAAAGCCCCAAACTGCTTTGATGGTATTTGGGTCTAAATCCATCGTTTCACTGCCGTAACACCAGCAGGGGGTGACAGTTAGCGTAGCGACGACATTTTCAGCCGAAAATTTGTCAGCACAAGCTGCCGCTTCGGCTGCGCCGCCGATTGTCGTATCGCTGATAACGCATTCAACAGCTGTACCGTCACTGTATTTCAGCTTGGCTGAAATGAGTTGAGCGGCCGATTTGGCCATGTTCATTGTTTGTGTTTCTAAACTCTCTCTGACACCGCCCCAGCGACCGTCGATCGTTGGGCGAATGCCAATTTTAGGTTTTCTCATAGTGCCTCCTCTTGTAATATGGATAGATATTGTTGATAAGCGTGTTGCCACGCTGTATTGTTGTTTGGACAATATGTTATTGGTTCGGCTGACTGCTTGATAATTTTGCGTGCTTCTTTGAGGTTGGCTATTGCGCCACTGGTCATTAGCTGAATCGCAATATTACCGAGTGCGCTGGCCTCAACGGGGCCGGCGATTACGGTTTTATCGGTTGCATCGGCAATCATCTGGCATAATATTGCTGCCTTTGTGCCACCGCCGATAATGTGAATGGTATCATATTTTTTGCCGGTACACTGAGCAATTTGCTCGATTGATTCACGGCATTTTAGCGCTAAACTTTCATAAATGATACGAAAAACTTGGGCGTGACTATCTGGTATAATTTGGCCGGTACGGTGGCAAAAATCGATAATGCGCTGCGGAATATCGCCGGGACTGAGAAAGTCGATGGCGTTAGGGTCGATAAAAGCGCTATGTGCCGGAGCGGTTAATGCCAGTTTGACAATTTCATCAAATGAGTAGCTGGCGCCTTGGCTTTGATAGTGATGGCGGGCTTCTTGAATAATCCAGAGACCGGTAATATTTTTTAAGAAATGTATTTTATTGCCATAACCACCTTCGTTTGTCAGGTTATAG
>PDRU01000248.1 GCA_002748225.1 Spirochaetales bacterium
TCCTGCGGAAAAACGTGCAGTTACTGTTGCCCTTGTTGGCCAGCCGAATACCGGAAAATCCACTGTTTTTAACATGCTTACCGGAGAGAGCCAGCATGTTGGCAACTGGCCGGGGAAAACTGTCGAGAAAAAAGAAGGCAGGGTGTTTGCCGGAGACAAGGAAATATATATCTACGATCTGCCGGGGACTTATAGCCTGACCGCAAACTCCCTTGAGGAAAAGATCGCCAGGGACTTTCTTCTCAAGGAACAATGCGATGTGGTGGTCGTTGTTGTCGACGCAGGGCAGCTGGAACGCTCGCTGTACATCCTTGCCGAAGTGGTTTCACTGGGCATTCCGGTTATTGTGGCGTTGAATAAAATGGACGTGGCCCAAAATCGTAATGCTGTTGTTAATCCTGAGATGTTCAGGCAGAAAACCGGACTCGTTGTCATCCCGGTTACTGCTTCCAGACATGATGGAATTACTGAACTCCTTGAAGCGATTCTTCATTTTGATTCGTCCCGGACATTACAAAGCGACAGGTTTCCCGAAATCAATGTCCCGCATTTTGATGCTGTTCTGCAAAAAATACAGGGCAGGTTTTCACAGGGGCCTTCTGCATATTGGCTTGCTGGTAAACTAATTGAAGGAGACGAAGATGTTGCCGCGATGCTGGCAGGGCAGCTGTCTTCTGAGAGGTGGCAGGAAATTCAGGAGCTGCTGCCGTCTCCTGAACAGGGGCAGCTGGCGATGGCAACAGCCCGGTATGACTGGATCAGGACTATTTTACCATGCCTTGTCACCAGTAAGCCAGCACAGTATCGGCGCAGTGGTTTCGATATTGCCGCAACCCATCCGTTCTGGGGGAAAACGATCGCGCTGGCGGTGCTGTTTTTTGGAGTAATTGCCGCCTATTTGATTGCACTTCCCCTTATGATCCCAGGCTTTGCCGTTTTCTTCCTGGCAGAACCGCTGCAGCAGTTCCTTTCCAGTGTTTTCCCGCTGCCACTCTGTAGTC
>PDRU01000012.1 GCA_002748225.1 Spirochaetales bacterium
CACGCATCGGCATTTCCCCCGGCAAGGGCGACAGGGAACTGCTCCGCTTCGGAATAAAGGGAAGCCGGTATATCAGCCGCCCGTTCCCGGACATCCCCGGCAGTTAAACACCATTCAGTTTCATTCTCCGGGCGCCTTCGGCCTGCGGCTTTCAGCCTTCGGCCGAACCGGGCTGTCCGCTCCAATACGCGTATTCCCCCGGCCTGCTCCGGCTTACTCCGCTCCGCCGGGGCCGGGGGGCGCATTTCCACTCCCATCCCTGGCGCTTTTTTCTGCCGTCATCGAATAAAATTGACCCACACAAATACATGTGTTAACATTTACACATAAATACGCTGGAGGTTTACTCATGGCAACCAATCTTGCAATTGACGACAACTTACTCATTCTGGCTCAAGAAATAGCTGGTTTGAAAACAAAAAAAGAAACCGTCAACCAGGCATTAAAGGAATTCGTACAAAGAAGAAAACAGGAAGAAATAATAAGTTTATTCGGAAGTATCAATTACAATGAAGATTATAATTACAAATCAAAAAGAAACAGACAATGAAGATACTCGTAGACACCTCAGTGTGGTCATTAGCCCTGAGAAAAAAGACTCTCACTGAAGAAGAGTCGGATATTGTTAAAGAATTAAAAGAACTCATTCTCGACTTGAGAGTTATAATGACAGGTCCGGTCAGGCAGGAATTACTGTCCGGTATTTCAGATCCTGCAACATACAGAAACCTCAGGGACAAGTTAAAAGCGTTTGATAATTTACCATTAAAAACGGAAGACTACGAGAAAGCCGCTGAAATATACAATACCTGCAGAAAAAAAGGAATTCAGGGGTCGCATATAGATTTCCTCATCTGCGCAGCAGCAATAAATAATGAACTAAGTATTTTTACAACCGATAAAGATTTTGAACAATATCAAAGGCATATTCATATAAAATTACATACCGTTCCTGACAAAACCGGCAAATAGACAGGTCTGCTCCGCCACAGCAGTTTCATTCTCCGGGCGCCTTCGGCCTGCGGCTTTCAGCTCCAATTCCAAGTCTGCGGGTAAGAGCCCACTCAAGAAAGGCTGTATGAATACGCCAGTCGCGTTCATTCAGCTGTTCCATGCTCAGTTTCAGCAGTGCCGTGGAAGGCAGGGCATCCCCCTCCCACGGGTCTACACCGGCCAGAACCACGGCCAGGCCGGCCGAAGAACAACTCTTCATTGCGTGCAGGGCCTTCTCCAGACGTTCCAGATACAGCCCTTCCTCACCGCTGTCCACCGGCACATCAATATCGCTGGGAATCCAGGAAGGATGAGAGGTCGGCAGGGAACCGTCCAGCGGCCAGCCCCTGGCCATATGCGCGCTGAGGGTAAAGACCGAATCATCGCCGTGAAAAAGCGCCGCTGTACCATCCCCTTTATGGGCGTCCACATCAATAACCCATGCCCGCTTCAGCGCGCCCTCTGCCTGCAGCCGCCGCAATGTCAGGGCCGTATCGTTAACCGGACAAAACCCGTGTCCGAAATCTCTGTGCGCATGATGCGTCCCTCCCCCCAGAAAGTGGCAAAAACCCTTATCCAGAGCTATCCGGGCTCCGCGGTAAGTTCCCGCGGTCATCCGCAGAATTGACGGAACCATCTTTTCCAGAGGCATTTCGGCATCTTCAGGATTCCAGCGGTTAAATGAACCGTCGGGATTCACCAGCTCATACACTGTTTTCAGCTGCTCTGCGGCCCTCTTGTCAAAAAATCCCCGGGCATACTCTTCACCATGAACACGCGTCAAATCTTCCAAAGTAAAAATATCTTCATAGCTATCCACCAGCCACCTGCCCTGAAGAGGACCGAGCTGCGGATGATTTTTCAAAGCCTCCAGCGTCCGTATTTTCCTGGAAGACAGCGCCGGTATCTGAATACCGAAGCGGGGAAAATTCAGCAGGGCATTAAAATCATAAAGGACCATAACTCCCTCATTATACCTTATTCTGCCGGAATGAAATAAAAAAAATATCAAAAAAAATTTTTGGGTAAAGTCTCTAATTCACCGATACCGTTAATGAGGACAATTATGAATCAACAACCTGTTTTTGAAGAGTCCGCCCTCTGGACTCAGCTCATTGATATACAGAAAACTCTGGAAGAGCAATACGTACGTGCCCTCAAAATCCGCAGACTTTCCGCTTTGGGAAGCATGGCCGCTCCTTTACGCAAAATGCACTGGGCGGCGGCCTTTCTGGGACTAACCGACATGGCCAATCTCTGCGCAGCCGCAGCGGCCTTTGTCAGGCAGCTTCAGGAAAACCGCTTTCGGTGGTCTGTCGAAATTGCGTCGGCTGTTAAACGAATTCTGAAACGAACCCGTAACTTTATTGAAGCCCGCCCGGATACTCCTCCCTCAGGCGTTTTTATAGACAGCAGCACAGCCGTACTCCAAAGCCCGGAATTAAGACGTCCCATTCCTGTAGATGATTTGCTTTCCATGTTCCGGAAGCGTCAGATAGATTCCGCCTCTTTGTCCGGATGCCGCCGAATAGCCATTGGACCTGATGCCGATTTCAGTCATGCCATTAACCTGCCCAAAAACTCAGGAGCCGCTCACAGGGCAGAATGCTATCTTACCCTGGTCTACATGGACCTGAGCGAACAGGAATCGCATACAGCTCTTTCCGAAACACTGGAAGCGGCATTCCGGCAGAAAGAAATACTGCTCCACGGCCCGCTGGGAATCCCCTGGAAAAAATACCAGACACGGAAAGCCTGCAGCCCCTATTACCTTCTGCTGGATACACCCGAAGAGGCTGTTACATGGCTGAACAACAGAGACCTGAAAGCGCGCCCGGTCAAAGTTCTCCGCACTCCGAAGATTCAGCAGGAAGAACCGCCCAGGGTTATTGTTCAGGCTGCTCCGGAACCCCTCTCCGAACCGGAAACACTTCTTGAAACGGAAACAGAAACGGAAGAAGTTATTACCCGGAACAAGAAACCGCCCAAAGCTGTAAGCGCCCGGGCATTGGGAGTCCGCTTTTCTGTCGGCATGAAACTTATAATAATTGTTTCAGCCATTATTATTCTTGCCATGTCAACAATGACTTACACGGCTCTCTACTTCTTCAAGCGCGAAATACGCAACCGGGTTGATGATACAAACATATCCATGTCACGCATGGTGGCCGCTCAGGCCGACAAGGAGATTGTAAGCCTGTTTAACTCGGCCAACCTGCTCTTTCAGGTCAGTACCGCCTCAGCTGATTCCCCGGAACTCACCAACGCGTTCTTCTCCAATTATTCATCCCTTATTTATGTGGGGGTACCCGGCAGTCAGTACAATTATCTTAACAGACACTGGTTTCACTCCAACCGGATTTTCAATGAGACACAGGTACTACAGAATGTTCTGGACGAACGGAGCGCAGAACTCGAAAAGGCACGGACCGGAGAGAATGTTGTCATAAACGTATCACCGTACATTCCCAACCTGAAATCTCCGGTTCTGGCCCTTGCGGCACCTTTTCTTTTGGGAACAAATGAAGAAATTCTTGTTATACTGGCCGATGTCGGTTCAACCCTGGCCGAAAGTGTTCAGTCAAAACGCGGGTTTACAACCACTGTTATTATTAACTCGAACGGGGAACTTTTAATTCATCCTGAAACTGACCGTATAATGGAAGGTGATAACCTGCAGGACTCGCCGGTATTCCAGCAGATGTACACGCAGGGCCTGCCCGCCGGGCAAATCCATTACAAGGAAAGCACAGACTCAAAGCAAAGCTTTGTCGGCTCCTTCTCCATTATTCCGACCGGGAACCTGGGTGTTATAACAACAGTACCCGAGAAAAAGGCTTTCCAGATTCTGCGGTGGATTCAAAAACTCAACATCTATCTGCTGGGAACAATTCTGTCTCTGTCCATACTGGCCGTTTATTTCTTTTCACGGAGTCTTTCCAAACCTATTAAAGAACTGGCTCTGGCCACCCGGCAGATTAAGGCTCATAACTATTCCATATACCTTACACCGAAAGGGCATGATGAAGTTGGACAGTTAACCCGGAACTTCATGAGCATGATCCCGCAGCTCAAAAAAGTAGACCGGCTTCAGGAAAAAACCAGCCAGTTTGTTAATACCCAGGTAGCCAGAATGATCGCGGAAAACAACCTGCCGGAACGGGCCACAACCCGTGATGTTACCGTGTTCTTCTCGGATATCCGTAATTTCACCGCCATGAGCGAATCCATGAACGATCCCCAGCTGGTTATGGACAATCTTTCAGAGTATTTCCAGGCTATGGTTCCCTGTGTGCATGAAACTCTGGGTACGGTGGATAAATTCATTGGAGACGCGCTGATGGCGGTCTGGGGAAGCATGAACGACTTACCCAATAACGCCGAAAACGCTGTTAACGGCGCCTTAATGATGCGGGAAGCGCTGGTACGCTTCAACGCGGGGCGGGGAGGAACGCACCATCCGGTATTTTCCATTGGCTGCGGCCTGCACAGCGGTCCGGCAACTGTGGGTCTGATGGGCGGACGGAGTGCCAAACTTGAATGGGCCCATATGGGCGACACCGTCAATCTGGCAAGCCGCATAGAAGCTCTCAATAAACCCATGGGTACGGATATTCTTGTTTCCCAGGCTACAGCGGAACGGGTAAAGGACATATTTCAGCTGGTTCCCATGCCGCCTGTTATGGTTAAGGGGAAAGCTGAACCTCAGCAGATTTACGCGGTACTGGGCCGGCTGGATGACACGCAGCGGCCAAAGACTCTTGATGCGTTACGCTCCAGACTGGGTATTTCACCCTCTCCGGAAATAAAAAACGGTATGGACAGCCATGAAACCAAATACGAAATCCTCGATTCGTAGTCTGTTTGCTGCTGTTTTTCTGCTGGGTTCAGCCGCGTTCTTCGGCTATTTATTCTGGAACGAACTCAACAGAACAACAGACAAGACTGAAGGAAATGCGGTTGGTGAAATTGTGGAGATCCGCGGCCAGACTCAAAGGCGGTCAATAGAACAGCCATACTGGAATTCCCTTAAAGGAAACGAAACTCTTTTCAATCAGGACAGCATCAGAACATTCAAAGACTCCGGCGCGTCTATTGTTCTCCGCTTGCAGGATGAATCAGGAAACGAACAAATCAATACAATTACCCTGGGAGCGGATACCTACATAATACTGAACATGGACGGGCAATCCCGGAATATCAACTTTGTCAGCGGTAACATTTCCGCTGAGGGAAGCCAGGGTATAACCGTTACCGCGGAAGATGCCGTCATTTCCCTGGATGAAGGCACTGTAAATCTGCAGCGTGTAGAAGGGGAAGAAACAAGTATTTCGGTCAGTGAAGGAAGCGCCCGGGTCAACCGCGGCGGAGAACAGGTTAAAGTGGATTCAGCCTCCATGCTCCGCATCAGTGAAAAACGGAATAAGATGCAAAATGAATCGGTCCCTGTTATTCTCCAGTATCCCAAACCTAACGCTCTGCTGCTTACCTACAACGCGGAAAGACAGGTCCGGTTTTCCTGGAAACTTCTGAAACAGTGGGAAAACCCTGTTCTGGAAATATCAGCCGACGCAAATTTCTCCGGCGCGGAAATTCCTGTCCGTGTTCTGCCGGCCGCGGGCGGGCAGGCCGCTGTGAATCTGGAAAACCGGGTTTGGTTCTGGCGGGTCCGCAATAAAGGCACCGCGGAGTCGAGCTCTATCAATGTTTTTTCTGTGGAACAGGAGCGTTTAACCCGGCTTGTTGCTCCGGCTGACCAGCAGGTAATACCGTTCCGAAATAATTCAACTTCTCTGGCCCTCCAGTGGGAAGCACCTTTTTTTACATCGTTCTGCCGGGTACAGCTTTCAAAGAACCAGTCTTTTAACCCGGTAGTTATGGAAAAGAACGTAACCGGAAACTCTCTGCTGGTGAATAATCTGGAAGAGGGAACCTGGTGGTGGAGAGTTCAGCCGGTTTATAAACAGGCAAAACCGGATCAGATTCCCCCTCCCGCTCAAAAGCAGTTCACTCTCCGCAGGATCTCCGGCATACAAAAACCGGTTTTACTCAGTCCTCCCGA
>PDRU01000013.1 GCA_002748225.1 Spirochaetales bacterium
GGATCCGGCGTGGGCTCAAATTGACGCGGTAAAAAACGGCCGTCTCCGTGCCATGCCCTCCGATTTCCACAGCTGGGATCAGCCGGGTGCTTCCTGGATTCTGGGCCTTCAGTGGCTGGCTCTTACCTGGCATGAGGAGCGTTTTCCCAATGTTGATATGAGGGAAGAATTGGTCAATTTCTATCAGGATTTTTTCTTTCAGGACCGTTCTTTTGTGGAAGAAAACGTTCTGAGCCGTTTGAACGGACTGGACTGATGTGACAGATCCTTCTAAGCGCTTTGGCTGGATAACATTTTTTTCACTGTTAATTCTTGCGGCAGTTTTTGTTCTGGCTGTTCTCTGGGGGCGTTATCCTGAACCGGGGTTTTTAAGCCTGGATGTTCTGCGCCGCGATCCTCTGGCCAGGGCTCTGCTTGTTAACCTGCGTCTGCCCCGCTCTGTTTTCGCGGTGCTTCTGGGCGCTTCCCTGGCGGCGGGAGGGGCCGTTCTTCAGTCAGTGCTCGGCAACCCTCTGGTGGAACCCGGATTTCTGGGGGTCAGCCAGGGTGCGGCTTTCGGCGCGGCTCTGGCCATTCTGCTTTCCGGCGGCGAGCGCTGGCCGGTTCCTCTGTCTGCGGCGTTTTTCGGTCTCTGCGGATTGGGTTTGAGCTGGTTTCTGGCCCGCAGGATCCGTTATGGAGGAAGTATTCTGCGCCTGGTTCTGGCCGGTGTTGTTGTTTCGGCGTTTTTTTCCTCCGGACTGGGTGTGCTTAAGTATATGGCAGATCCGCGCAGTGAGCTGCCGGAAATGACCTTCTGGATGATGGGCGGTCTGGTTTCGGCTGACTGGAGGGCCGTGCTGAGTACGGCTCCGCCGGTTCTGCTTATTCTGGGGGCAGTTCTGGCGGTCCGCTGGCGCGTTAATCTTCTGGCTCTGGATGACCGTTCGGCCTTTGCCCTGGGCAGTTCTCCGGGCCGGGAAAGAACTGTTCTGCTGGTGCTGGTGGTGGGGGCCGTAGCTGCCGTTACAGCTGTGGCCGGTATTGTGTCCTGGGTAGGGCTTCTGGTTCCTCATCTGGCCCGGAAAGCTGTCGGCGCCGATTCAGCCCGTTCACTGCCTCTGGCAATTATTATCGGCGCGGTATTTGTGCTTGTCTGCGATGCCGCATCCAGAAGTCTGCTGGCCGGAGAAATTCCTCTGGGCCTGATAACCGCGCTGAGCGGCGCCTTTCTTTTTGCCCTGCTGATGACACGGAGAAACCGGTGAACCCTGTTGTACTGGAATCGGTGGATTTTTCCTGGCCGGGAGCTTCTTCTTTTCTTTTTAAAGATCTGAATCTGGTTTTTGAACAGGGGCAGACGGTTTCTCTTCTCGGGCCGAACGGGGCGGGAAAAACCACACTGCTGGAACTTATACTGGGGTGGCGCTCACCGTGCCGCGGCCGCGTGCTGCTGGAAGGAACTCCGGCGCAGGACATGCCGGCCCGTGTCCGGGGCCGTCTGATGGCCCTGGTTCCGCAGGATGAACGGATGCCTTTTTCCTACAGCGTTCTGGAATATATTCTGCTGGGCAGGGCTCCCTTTCTGGCGCCTCTGGAGGTGCCGGGCAGGCGGGAGAGGGACGAGGCCCTGTCTGTTTTGAACAGGGTTGGAATTGGTTTTCTGGCCAATCGGAAAATTGATACCCTCAGCGGCGGCGAAAAACGGCTGGTTCTTGTTGCCCGGGCCCTGGTGCAGAGGCCCCGCATCCTTCTTCTGGATGAGCCGGCCAATCATCTGGATCCGGCGAACAAAGAGAAGATCAAAGCCATGCTGGGGATGCTGCGTCATAACGGAATAACTGTTATTTTCAGTTCGCATGAACCAGACTTCATCAGCTGTCTGCCGGATCAGGTGGTTCTGCTTAAGGCCGGTCACGCACCGGAAATGGGGCCCGCGGAAAAAATGCTGGTGCCGCAGAAGCTTTCAGAGCTCTACGCTGTGCCGGTCCGTGTGGCGGCGCTTGAGGGACGGCGCGTTATTCTCTGGGGCAGCTAATCATCAAAGAGCAGACGCATGTAATCAATACGGCCGAAAGCTTTCAGAACAGATTCGCTGATTTTCTCGGCAGAGGGCGCGCTGCGTTTTACTCCAAAGTCTTTCAGAATGCTGTTGAAATTATGGGCGTAGGCGCTGCTGCTGAAATAACTTTCAATTTTCCGGTCCATGGACGGCGCATAGGCAAAAAGTGTTCGCGCCGCCGATTCCAGAAGTTCCTTGTTCAGACTGCGGGTATTATCAATCCAGTTCTGATCGCCGCGGGCCAGTTCCAGAACAGCCAGCTGGTCTTTAACACTCAGAAACGAGAAATCAATGCTGCCGCTTGAATGCATTTTTGAAACGGCTGAAGTTATGGATTTTACAGCTTTGGCAGGAAATCTTTTTTCTATAACACTTATTTTCTGCTGATACGCCTCTTTGGTTCTCTGAGCCGTTTCGGAATCAACTGGAACACTGAAATCAGCCCAGAAGCGCCGGGGGTAGTCGCCGAAGAGTTCCAGTACACCGTCAAGAATGTCCAGATATCTGGCTAAAAGAGGTTTCTGCCAGTGCAGGGCATTTATAAACAGCTCCGAAGAATTTTCCAGTACGGAGGTGGATATAACGGCATTACAGGAGGCTGCAAGAGACGCGGTGGAAAGACGCGGATCTCCGGAGGCCTCCGGACACCATATACCTGGTATCAAACCGGAGCGGAAGCCCCGGCGGACAGTATCGGAATAGGATTTTTCTTTTTGAGATTCTGCCGGCATGCTGATTAGAAGGTTGGCCGGGTTTTCCAGCAGGCGGCAGAAGAGTGCGGCTTCCAGAATATTTCTGCGGCGTGCCGCCTTAACCGGATAGAACAGAAGCGGCGCTCCGGGAATATAGCCGGGATTATCCGCAGCGCAGCATTCGTCCAGGGCGGCCCTGAGAGACATCTCGTCCGGTTCGGGAGCCGGATCCGGAACAGCCGAAAGTGAAACAGGCGCCGGCAGCAGCGTAACAGATTCGCCCAGTCCCGATTCTGAAAGAATGCGGTAGTCCCGCTCGTTTCCAACGGCATAGCGGACACGGGGACCGGAGGGGTAGGGCGCTTCATCCAGCACTGAATCCAGACCGGCCAGTTTGTCCAGCCGGGCGCATTCGGGGAAATCATGAATATGAAAGAGCATGTTCCTGGAACCGCTGCGGGCTGTCTGCATCAGCGCCTGGGTAAAGTTCGGGTTACTGCCCAGATGGTAGTTGTGAATCCACCAGAGCGTATCTTCGCCGTAGCGGGCTTCCAGCCTGTCAGCAATGTTTTTGGGGGTGTCAGAGGCGGTATTTTGTCCACTGCCGGCAATTTCTGTCAGTACGTCCATCCGCACTTTGCCGGCTGTATCCGGACTGAAACCTGAGCGGATACGCTCCAGAACGGCCGCCGTACCCTCTTCTTCTCCGCATACCAGACGAATTTCCTGAATAAATTCCATTTGAGACAGAACGGCCCGGCAGGATTCTACTATAATGTCCGTTATGCTGCCGGGTTTCAGGTTGTAGTGGAACAAGGCTGTTTTCATTATGAATTCCTTGGCTGAAGGTTGCCCCAGTGGCAGGTAAGCACGGCTCTGAGCTGACTGCGCAGTACACCGTAGGAATAGTGGCGCAGGGCAATTTTATAGTTGATTTCGGCTGTTTCCCTTCTCTTCCGAGGATTGTTCAGAATGTTTTTCACGGCCTGAACAGTTGCTTCAGAAATATAATTGTCCATTTCAATTACCTTAAAACCTTTGGGTTTGATATCCGTTGAATAAATGGAATAGTTATTAACCATAACGGGTTTGCGGAACCATATTGCTTCAAGAAAAGCATTGCCGAATCCTTCAGCAAGCGAGGGATATGTTACAAGATCCGCGCAAGGATATATATCCTCAAGAACGTATATTTTTCTTCCGTCTTTGGTTGTTCCCCTTTGTTCCTGGATAATATCATTTACAAATATAGCACGGATTTTCATTATGTCCGCGTATTCCTTTATCCATTTTTGATATTCGTAATCTTCATCGCTTGAGGCATGGGATATAACCAGGACAGCTTTCTCTTTCAGACGCGATACCAGTTCAATGGCGTGTTCTATTCCTTTACGCTGAACAACGCGTGTGGGCTGGAGAATCAGCAGTTCATCATCTTTTACACCCAGGTCGGAGCGTACACTGGAAGTGTAATTGTCTTTTGGAGGCGGGCCCAGTTCAAAATTCATGACATTGGGAATAAGTGTTGAGGAAATGCCTGTACGCAGTGCCAGCTGGTTCTGGGCAGCGGTGTTAATAACCACGTGCTCAATGTTGTTCAAATGCGGGGGAAAAGCCATATTCAGGTAGTCCCATACACAGTTGCGCAGAAAGCGTTTGCGTTCCCAGAAAAAATCGTGATGATGCGCCACAACCGGTATTCCTGTTTCGGCAATTACCTCGGAGAGTGCCAGTCCCAGGGGTATGTTCAAAGGCAGACACAGAACATTCTGGGGCATGAGCAAATCAATGCCGCAGGTTTCTATAAATTCATAAATACGCGACTTGAGGTACTTCCGCATTTCGTGAATTCTGGATGTCAGTTCGCGTGAACGGGTGGTGGTGCCAAAGCTTTCCTTATAGATGTTTTTTATTTCCGGATGCTGAAAGTGTATTTTCTCTTCCAGAAAGTACTGCTCCGAGGTATTGTCCAGTTCGCCTGCCATAAAATAACTTTTACAGTTCAGCTGCTCCAGAACAGCCGCCCATTTCATGGCTTCCCGGGATACACCATCTGTACCGGAAATTCTGAAAGAGATAAATCCAACGTTTCTTGATGTCATACGTGTCCTCCGGAAACCTGTTTCTTTCAGAATAATGGAATTCCCTGTTGCGTCAAGGAATGAGGGCGGACCATGGGGAATTTGTTCCGTGAATAATATCAAATTTGCTTTCCTGCCCTTTCCTCTTCCGGATCATCCGCATATAGTAGCGTCTATGAACCAATTTGCTCTGGAAATAATTCTGTTTGTTTTTTCTGTTGTCGGAGTGCTTATCGGTATACTCGGTTTACCGGGGAATTTTGTGCCTGTTCTGGCAGCTTTCATTGCCGTTCTGGCCGG
>PDRU01000136.1 GCA_002748225.1 Spirochaetales bacterium
GAAATGGCGTAAGCCATTGGAATGGATAGCCCGGGCCCGGCCAGTAAATATCTGATTTAGTGGCCGGGCTTCGCCCATAAAAAAGCGGGGGGAAGTAACTGGCAAGGGGCTGTGCTTCAGGGAATGGGCGGAGAAGGCAGCGTTGAGTACTTGACGGATAGTTCCGAGCTGGGTAATATGTGAATGTAAGTATATGAACTGTTGAAGAGAGTCCGTGCCCCGGCCTCTTTTTTTTTGAGGAGAATAATGGATATAAACCCGGAATTACAGGACGATCTGCTGCTTAGCCTGAAAGGCATGGGCCTTTCTCTTGTTGAGCTGTCTGTTTCGCGCCACCGGGGGAATGTTCAGGCAAGCATTGTTTTGTATAAGGACGGCGGTATATCGCTTGATGATTTGTCAGCCGCCCAGAAGACGCTCCGTCCGCGTCTGGAGCTGGAATACGGCAGGGAAAATCTTTCTCTTGAAATATCATCACCCGGTATTTCAAGGAAGATAAAATCAATAAACGAATATAATATTTTTAAAGGACGGAATATCCGCCTTCTTATTGATGAAGAATGGATTGACGGCCGGCTGGCCGGGCTTGAAGGACAGGATGTGCTGGTAAATTTTGGAGATAAACAGGAAAGGTTTTCCGTAAATGATATACGGAAAGCCCAATTACAATAAGTGCATAAAGGAGAAAAGACAGATATGAATGCTGACTTTGCCGAATCAATCAGGCAAATCCAGTCTGACCGCGGCATTACAGAGGAACTGGTTCTTTCCACTGTGGAAGAATTTCTGCTGGCCGCTTACAAGAAGACATTCGGTACGTCTGAAAATGCCGTTGTATCATTTTCGGATACCAACGGAACTGTGGCCATTTATGCCAAGAAAGTGATTGTTGAGGATGACGATCTTTATGATCCGGTTGCCGAGATTGAACTTTCTGAAGCCATGGAGCTTGTTGAAGACTGCGAAATAGGCGATGAACTGCTTATTGAAATTGATCCAAAGGAATTTGACCGAGGCGCGGTTCAGTCGGCAAAGCAGAAAGCCCGTCAGAACCTGAGGGAAATACAGAAAGATACGCTTTATTCTGAATTCAAGGATAAAGTGGGCGAAATGATTATAGGCTATTTCCAGCGTGAAAAAAACGGGACGATATTTGTTGATCTGGGGAAAACCGAGGGTATACTGCCGCGCCGGTTTCAATCGCCCAGGGAGGAATATCATCACGGTGACCGCATTAAGGCCATGATTGCTGAAGTTAAAAAAGCTCCCAGCGGTCTGGAAATTATTCTTTCCCGCTCTCATGGTGAATTTGTTAAACGCATTTTTGAACTGGAAGTTCCTGAAATATACGATGGAACTGTTGAAATTTTTAAAATAGTGCGCGAGCCCGGATACCGTACCAAGGTTGCCGTTTACTCTACCCGTGAAGATGTTGACCCGGTTGGAGCCTGTGTCGGCCTGAAAGGAGTGCGGATTCAGGCAATAGTAAGGGAAATGGAGGGGGAGAAGATCGATATTCTGAAATACGACAACGACCCCATTGCCTTTATGCGTAACGCGCTCAGTCCCGCGGAAGTGCAGGACATAGTGGTTTTGGACGGAGCTAAACGTCAGGCTCTGGCCATTGTTCCTGAACAGCAGCTCTCACTGGCCATTGGCAAGCAGGGAATGAACGTCCGTCTGGCCAACCGTCTGGTTGACTGGAATATTGATGTGAAAACCGAAGCGCAATTCCAGGAAATGGATGTTTCGCTTGAAATTAACCGCGCTGCTTCAGACTTGTTCAGCGGTATTGGCGAGGAAGAAGAGATTACCCGTATCAGTGAGCTTCCGGATATACCTGAACGGCTTATTTCCGTTCTGAAAGAAAACGGTATAGAACTGATAGAAACTCTTGTCAGCCTGACCACCTCGGAACTGGAAGGGCTTTCCGGAATTACACCTGATGATGTTGAACAGATTGAAAAAATAATTGAAGATAACGTGGAGATTATTGAGAGTGAGGGTGATGATTCGGAGGATGAATCAGAAGAGGAATCAGAGGAAAGCTCCTTTATTGAAACTGATGAAGAAGGGCCTGAAGTGGAAACATACGAATGCCCCGAGTGTCAGCATCCTATTACCACCGATATGACGGTTTGTCCGTCGTGCGGTGTTGGGCTGAGTTTTGAAGTTGAAGAAGTTGAGGAACAGGAAGAATAGGTATTTATGGCTGAAGAAACAGAAAAGAAAAAACCAAAAGCGACACTTATTAAACACCGGAAAACAGAGCCTGTAAAAACTGCCGCGGCTGATAAGCCTTCTACTTCGGAGCGTAAAAAAGTTGTCGTTGTAAAAAAGAAGGTTGTGGTAAAACGCACACCGAAAGCCGTTCCTTCTGAAAGCCCCTCGGAAGCAAAAAAACAAACTGTTACTGCATCGGAAAAACCGGCTGCTGAAAAAAAACAGCCTGAAGCCGCCTCTGCTTCAGCGGAGAAAAAACAGCCCGAAGCTCCATCCAAAGCTGAGCCGAAATCTGCGGAAGAGCCCAAAACGGCCAAACAGACAGAAAAAAAACAGAAAGCGGTGAAAGCTCCTGAAGTATCTGCCGCAGAAGGTGCCGCAAAGACTGAATTATCAGCCAGCGCGCAGGCAAAAAAGCCTTCGGAATCTTCCGCTCAATCTTCAGAACGCATCAGTTCCGGAAAAGATACGCCGGCTTCGCCGCCCAGGAGAGGTCCGGGCGTTGACGGCAAGGTTCAGGTTCTGGAAACCAAGAGAACCGGAGGACGCGCGGGTGTTGTGGCCGGCCGCCGTGTAGACGGCGGTTTTAACCGCCACGGCGGCGCGCAGGCCGGAAGGGGCGGGCAGCGTGATACCCGTCCCGGGCAGTCCGCAACCGTTCAGGCGGTTTCGGCGGAGCGGCCTCGGGACCGCATCCTTCAGCCGGCAGAAGCAAAAAGTTCTACAAGGCAAAGAAAACCTACGAAAAACATAAGGAAGAACAGGAGAAGATCTATCATTACTCCAAGAAAAAACAATCCGTTCAGACGAATCCTGTTCCCAGGGAAATTGATATTATGGAGGTTATTACCGTTTCTGAACTGGCACGGAAAATGAACCTTAAATCGTCTGATCTTATATCCAAACTGATGGGTATGGGCATGATGGTCAGCATTAACCAGCAGATAGATGCGGAAACGGCTACCATTCTTGCGGACGAATATGAGTGTAAGGTTAATATTGTCAATCTTTACGATGAAACCATTATAGAATCTGCCGATGACAAGGAAGAAGATCTGGAAGCACGGCCTCCCATTGTTACAGTTATGGGACATGTTGACCATGGTAAGACTAAACTTCTGGATGCCATACGGAATGCTGATGTTGTTGCCGGAGAACACGGCGGTATAACCCAGCATATCGGCGCCTACATGGTTCATACACCCAGGGGAAATATTACCTTTCTGGATACTCCCGGACACTCCGCTTTTACCATGATGCGTGCCCGCGGAGCACAGATTACCGATCTTGTTGTTCTGGTTGTTGCAGCCAACGACGGTGTTATGCCTCAGACTGTGGAGGCCATTCAGCATGCCAAGGCTGCCGGTTCACCCATTATTGTTGCCGTGAATAAAATGGACCTGCCGGAGGCTAATCCGGACCGGGTAAAACAGCAGCTTTCGGAATATGAACTGATGCCTGAAGACTGGGGCGGAACCACTCAGTTTGTTGAAATTTCAGCTTTGAAGAATGAAGGAATTGATGAACTTCTGGATATTCTTATTCTGGAATCTGAAATGCTTGAACTTAAAGCCAACCGCAACCGCAACGCGGAAGGTAAAGTTATTGAGTCCAAGGTGGATCAGGGCCGGGGTATTGTTTCCACGGTTCTGGTTGAAAAAGGTACTTTGAAAATTGGTGACGCGTTTGTTGCCGGTATTTTTCACGGGAAAGTACGCGCCATGTTTGACGACAAGGGCAATCCGGTTAAGGAAGCCGGTCCTTCCATGCCGGTTGAAATACTGGGATTCTCCGGTGTACCGGATGCCGGTGATCCTTTCCAGGTAACAGCCAATGAGCGTGAAGCCCGTATGTACGGAAGCAAACGCCAGGAACTCAAAAAAATGGAAAGCGCCCGGAACGTCAAAAAAATTACTCTGGACAACCTTTACGATTCCATTCAGGAAGGCGAAGTTCAGGAGCTGAAGGTTATTATAAAGGGCGACGTTCACGGTTCTGTTGAAGCACTCCAGTCGACACTGGAAAAGCTCAGCACTCAGGAAATACGCTTAACCTGTATCCGGGCGGCTGCCGGTGCCATTATTGAAGATGATGTCAACCTGGCCGCGGCTTCCGATGCCATTATTGTCGGCTTCCATGTGCGTCCCACTCCCAAGGCTCAGGCCATAGCTGAACAGGAAAAGGTGGAGATCCGCAAGTACAATGTTATTTACGACGCGGTTGAAGATGTAAAGGCCGCCATGGAAGGCATGCTCCAGCCGGACTACGAAGAAGTGGCTGTGGGCCGTGTGGAAGTCCGTGAAACATTTAAGGTGCCTAAAATTGGTACAATTGCCGGCTGTATGGTTACTTCCGGATACATTACCCGGAAGAGCCAGGTGCATGTTCTGAGGGATAATGTGGAAGTTTACACCGGAGCACTGGCTTCTCTTAAACGTTTTAAGGACGATGCAAAAGAGGTTAAGGAAGGATACGAATGCGGTGTCGGTGTGGATGGTTTTAACGACATTCAGATTGGCGATGTGTTTGAAGTTTTTGAGCTGAAAGAAATAGCCAAAAAACTGGGCGAGCCGAAAGCCGAATGAATGAAGTCCGCCTGCGCAGAGTTGAAAGCCTGGTCAGAGAACTTGTCAGCACTCTTATAATGCGCGGAGAAGTGAAAGACCCCCGTGTTGATGCGTCAGTAACCATTACACGGGTTAAAGCCTCCAAAGATCTCACTTCGGCTTCTATATGGGTCAGCTCTTTCGGCGGTGAAGATGCCACCAAACGTGCGGCAAAGGGTCTTAACAGTGCGGCCGGTTTTATTCAGGCGCGTATGGGCAGACAGCTGACCATGCGGAACACTCCCCGTTTAATCTTCAAGCCTGACAACTCCATACGCGAGGGAATGGAAGTTAACCGTCTTATCGATCAGGTTATGGAATAAGAGCCGGGGATAATGCGCGTCTGCCTGTCTGAACACCCGTTACAGAGCTGTTTATGAGTACTCTCTCTCCGCCGTCTGCCATATTTGTATTGAACAAACCGGAAGGCGTATCCAGTTTCGCGGCGCTGGGAAGTCTTAAACGGACGCTCGGCACGCGTAAAGTGGGGCATGCCGGCACTCTGGATCCCTTTGCATCCGGGGTGCTTGTAGCCATGTCCGGAAAACTGACCAGAATTGCGCCGCTGCTTTCCGGAATGGATAAAACCTACACGGCAGTATTCAGATTCGGGGAGGAAACAGACACGCTGGATCCCGAAGGAGAGCTTATTGCCGAAGCCCCGCTTCCGGATGAAACAGCCATCCGCAGCGCGGCCGCAAATTTCCTGGGTGAGATAAGCCAGATACCTCCGGCGTTTTCGGCTGTAAAAATTAAGGGACAGCGTGCCTATTCCCAGGCCCGCAAAGGAAGGGCTGTCGACATTCCTCCCCGTACTGTGACTGTTCATGAAATGGAAATTCTCGGCTGGACGCCGCCGGATCTGAGAGTACGTATTCGCTGTTCCAAAGGTACCTATATCCGCTCCATTGCCCGTGACTGGGGGCTGGCAGTAAACAGCCGAGCCTACTGTTTCAGTCTGCGCCGGGACGCCTCAGGACCGTTTAGGCTTTCTGAAAGTACCGGTATACAGCAGTGCAGTGCAGATGACGGTATAAGCGCGCCGGCTCTTTTTAAGCTGTTGAATCTGCCTGTGCTCCGGGTAAGCGCCCTGACAGCCGGCAGTCTGCGCCATGGACGGCCGCTGAAGAGCATTCCCGGTTTACCGCTTTGTAATGAGCGCCGGTTTTTACTGATCGATCCTGCCGGTGCGCCGGCGGCTTTTATTGAAAACAGCCGGGGAGCTCTCTCTTACCGCATTGTTTTTGATTGATGCTATCCTTTAACCATAAAGGATTTGAGTGCTGCCGGCTCTATTGACTTCCACTGGCTGTTCGTGGCATTTTGAAGCATTGATTTTTTTATTTATCAGGCCCCGGGCCACTGATTTTCCGGAAGGCTTTCAGCTTTCCTCTGAATTGGTAACGATGTACCCGGACGGCACAGTATCGGTCCCCTGATTTTTCAGGAGGTAAAACAGCATCAGCTGTATTTTTATTAAGAGGAGAATGACAACAATGTCTCTCAGCAAGGAAGATAAGGCCGCAGTTGTGGCCGAATTCGGTAAAGACGGCAAAGATTCAGGTTCAACAGAAGTTCAGATTGCCCTTCTTACCAAACGGATCAATGATTTGAAAAATCACTTTGATGCACATAAAAAAGATCACGCCTCCCGGCGCGGACTTTTAAAGATGGTCGGCCAGCGCCGCCGTCTGCTCCGTTATCTTAAACGGACAAATCTGGAAGGCTACAGAGCGCTTATTGCCAAACTGGGCCTCCGCAAATAAGGAATATAAATGCATACAGCAAAAATACGAATTGGAAATGAAGATTTAATCCTGGAAACAGGAAAAATTGCCAAGCAGGCAAACGGAGCCGTTATGGCCCGCTACGGCGGTTCGGTGGTTCTGGCTACAGTGTGCTGCAGTTCTGAATCAGTAGAGGGAATGGATTATGTTCCCTTAATGGTTGATTATAACGAACGCTACTATGCTGCGGGTAAAATCCCCGGCGGATTTATTAAAAGGGAAACGCGTCCCAAAGATAAGGAAATTCTGGTTTCGCGGCTTATAGACCGTCCCATGCGTCCCCTGTTCCACAAGAGTTTCGGACGTGACATTCAGGTTATTCCCATGACGGTGTCTACCGACCAGATCCACACGCCGGATGTTGTCGGCATGATGGCGGCTTTTGCATCGGTTATGGTTTCGGACATTCCGTTTAACGGACCTGTCTCGGCCATACGGGTTGCTTCGGTTGAGGGTGAACTGGTTGCGAATCCTACTTTTCAGCAGCTGGAAAAATCAGAGCTTGATCTGGTTGTGGCCGGTAATAACAAAGGCATTGTTATGGTGGAAGGCGGCGCAGACCAGGTGTCTGAAGAACGCATGCTGGAAGCGCTGGCCTTTGCGGAAGGTATTCTGAAAGAGCTCTGTCAGTTTCTGGAAGACTTTGCCGCTGCCGCGGGCAAGAAAAAACTGCCTCTTCCTGAAGCACTGCCGCCCTTGTCTTTTGAAGATGAGGTGCGCGCCGCAGCGGAGCCTTTGTTTGCCGATGTTGTTTTTCTCGGCGATAAATTTGCCCGTTCCAACGGCGCCAAAGATGTTAAAAAGAAGCTTGCAGAGCAGTTTGCCGACCGTATTGAAGAGTACGGCGAGAACGGTCCGGCGGTGTTTTCCGCTCTTCTGGGAGATATACAGTCCGGCATGATGCGCAGTGCCATTGTGAATGAGTCACGCCGCTGTGACGG
>PDRU01000137.1 GCA_002748225.1 Spirochaetales bacterium
GAAAAACACTTTATGGCTTCCTCCCGGCCTTTTATGGCTGTTTCCTGCACAACAAGGGCAAAACTGTTTAACTCTTTTCCCCGGGCACCTGCCGTAAAGGACAATTTGCGCGCGTGAAGACTCATGTGTCCGCTCTGAATTCCTTCGCTGACCAAAGCCCTCAGTGCCGATAAATTCTGCGCCAGGCCTACAGCTGCGGCAATACGGCTCAGTTCCGGAGCATCGGGAGAGCCCAGCGTCTGGAGAGCCCATCTTGAAACAGGATGAAATCCCACAGCTCCTCCCGTAGAGGCAAAGGGAAGGGGCATTTCCAGAGAGCCTTTGAGCAGTCCCTCTTCAATATGAAACTCGCTCAGACCGTGATAAGCGCCGAAGCGTCCGGCATAGGCATGAGCCGCGGCTTCTATGGCGCGGGTATCGTTACCGGTAGCTAAAGCCAGCGCAATAATACCGTTCATAATGCCCTTATTGTGAGTAACCGCGCGGTATGGATCCTCTCTGGCAATGCTGGCGGCACGGACAATGCGGCGTGCTGTATCTTTCCCGTCAAAATTTTTGTGTTTAAGGGCCTTAACCGGTATGCTGAAGCGTGCGGTCGCCGTTCTGTCCAAAGACCTGTTGGATAGTATGGCCATCAGAACATGTCCGCCGGTTATTTTTTCAATAAGGGGGCGCAGTTTTTCCGCCGCGCTGTTGAGCAGATTTGCTCCCATGGCGTTGCGGACATCTATCCGTAAATTGACAGCCAGAGTTTCGGAAGCGGAAATCCACCGTAAATCCATTCCCCGCCATCCGCCTCCGCGTTCTTCCATTGATTTGAGCATGGGGGCCAGATGACTGCGGATACTCTCTTCTGATTTTTCAAGGGCGTCCATGGCGGATTCACCTGAGCCTTTCAAACCTTCCACAAAAATCTGGGCAGTCATAACCGGAGGCGAAGCATGGGTGTGTATACCGCCGTGTCTGGAAATAAGAGAACCGGCAAAAGATGCGGCGGCCACCACCGAGGGTTCTTCTGTGGCCATGGGGACCATCAGTTCTTTTCCGTCAATCAGAAAGGGGCCGGCCAGAGCCAGGGGAATTCCCATATAGCCCACAGCCTGTTCCACCATGGCGTCAGATAAATCAAGCAGTTCCGTATCTCTTCCGCTTAAGGCAAAGTCAGCATTGCCGGAGGCTTCGGGGTACTGCGTTTCAATAATCTTTCGGCGTTCCCTTATGGAGCTCTGGCGGAAGCTGCGTGCAGAAAAACTCACAAGATTTCTCCAGGTAATGCTTTATCAGCTAATTCGCGCGCCTTGCGGCATAAAGAGGGCGGAACACGGAGTGTTATTGAGCGGAAAGTTTCCAGCTGAGCCGTACCGCTGAGAACCATGGCTCTGCGTATACCGTTTTCCAGGCTGGCGGCATAGGAGCATACAGCGTGTTCTCCGCCTTTCTCGGCAGCCTGAATAAAGGGGAGGGCGGCCGCGGCCAGGTAGGCTCCGCAGGCCAGGGATACCGCGAAGTCCATAGCTGTCCGTAATCCGCCGGATGCTATCAGCCTGTTGTGCAGCAGCGCAGCGTTTTCCGGACTGTGCTCCAGAATATAGCGGTATGCCAGCAGAAGTTCGCCGGTGGAGTAGCCCCAGCCGTAAAACGATGATGCTGCGGCCTGTTCTGAAGATTCCGGGTTCAAACTGTTTTCCACGGCAATCCAGTCTGTGCCTCCGCTGCCGGCCGCATCAATAAAATGCACTCCCAGTTTCAGAAGCTTCAAACCTTCTTCCGGCGAAATTCCGTTGCCGGTTTCTTTAACAAGAACAGGTATATCCGAAGCTTCCGTCAGGGCTGCCACAGCCTTGTACCAGCCGCGGAAGTCTGAGTCGCCGCCCTTCTGGAATAATTCCTGTGCCGGGTTCAGATGCACGTACAGTCCGTCAGCTCCAATTTGCTTTACCGCGTCCAGAATTCTTTTATGGGAGTACTCAGTCAGCTGGGCCGCTCCTATGTTGGCCAGAACCGGTACACTGGGAGCTTCTTCTTTTAATGTAAAGTGATTTTTGTATTCAGGATTTTCCATCATAACGCGGATGGAACCTGTTCCTATGGCCATTCCGCATTTTTCAGCAGAGCGTGCCAGAATACGGTTCAGATCTCTGCCCCTGCCTGAGCCTCCGGTCATACAGGAAATCAATACAGGCATTTTCAGTTTATACCCCAGAAAAGAGGTTGATAGATCAACTGTATCGGCGGAGCATTCCGGCAGAGCGCAATGAGGCAGGCGAATACTGTCCAGGTCTGTGCAGCCGGTTTCCACATTCTCATGCAGACAGATTTCCAGGTGACGGTTCTTTCTGTCTTTAAGAGATTCTTTCATTACTCTCAGGCTCTCCCGTAAAGCCTTAAGCCTTCATTGTCAAAATCTTTCAGGTAAAACAAACCCCTGCGCGGGCTGGCTCCTTCCAGCAGGTTGCGCTGAGCGCCTATTTCTTTGGGGCGGCCCAGCCAGTTAAGATATTCTGTAAAACCGGCAGCTCTTGCGTTGTCCTGAAGTTTTTCCAGATTCCACTGGCTGATAACATCGGGAGCCTGAGAGGCAATTGCGGCTGTGAATACACTCATGGTATTGCCGGAACCGTACGATGCCACAAGAATTCTGCGCCCGCAGATATCACTGCCGTGTTTTGACCATTCTCTGTGCAGCAGAGCCGCCAGATAGGTGTAAATGGAGGCGGTATAGACATTCCCGAATGTCTTGTTTAAATGCATGGCCGGCAGAAAACCGGAAGATTCAAGAAAAAATTCAATTTGCCCCGCGGTTTTTCCGCAGACTGTTTTCAACAGACGGCGCAAGGCCATTTCCGGCATTTTGACAAAGGGAACATGCAGCGCCACATAATCAATGGAGTCAATAAAACTGCAGGGCTCTGTATCCTGACGGCGGCAGTAGTCTTCAAACGCCTTTTCCAGTGCTTCCTGGTAACATTCAAGAGAATAACGTCCTTTTACTCTGGCTGTTACAGAGCCCAGCGGCCGGAAGAAATCATCAACATCCGATGAAAAATATCCAATATTCTGCAAATCCAGCTCCAGCAGACGCGGGTTCCTTTCTATTAAAAGAGCCGCCGCTCCCGCTCCGTGGGTTATCTCGGCCGTACTGGGAGCCGTATAGCGGGCTACATCGCTGGCAATGGCTAAGGCCTTTTCGTCCGCGTTACCGGAAAAACTCAACAGAGCCGCGGAAGAAAGCAGAGCGGCCGTCCCGCCGGCGCAGGCATGTTTAACTTCAAAAGTACTCAAATTGCTGCCCAGAGGATAACCGGCTTTCTGCAGCATTCCCTGAACATAGGCCGCGGCAGGTTTGGAATGATCCACACTTGTCTCTGTGCCAACAGTTAAGTAACGGAAAGACTTCTGAGCATCCCGCGGAAGGCGGTCCAGAACTTCTGATGCGGCATTGGCCGCCAGAGACGCCGTATCTTCCCATGGCTCCGGAAACCGGAAAGATGTCTGGCCGGTCTTCTCAATAGCTTTCTTTAAAACGTCTGTCAGTTCCGGATGCGTGCGGGAACGGTTCTCCATCAGCGTTGAAATGTCCATTCGCGGATCAGGTACATAAATACCAATGTCTCCGATACCTGTTTTATCCAGTTCCATTAAAATTCCTCTTGCAGTCCAACTGTCGTAAAAATAACATATTTCGTTTTCTTGTTCTATTTACACGGATAGAGGTATGTTGACCAGTGTTTTGGGAATATTGCCATGATTTTGCCGTTTCTAAGCATTTCCGGACAAGGAAAATAAAAAAGACCGTCCGGGGAGGGACGGTCCAGATAAGCGGCTGATACGGGTTTTGGGAGGGATAAGGAAAAACGTGTATCAACCCTCACTTTAATATTCGGCACTACGCAAATATGCTTAACCTGTTTTTTATAATCTGGAAAATTTCCGCTACTGAGGTATATTTCTGAACAGATGTGCGCTATTAAGCCGTATTTTAAATTTCTTTTTTACAGGATGGGAAAATGTCATGAAAAAATTTGTTTTGTCAGCAGCTGTGTGTGTTTGTCTTTTATTTATGGTATCAGCGCTTTATGCTGAAGAGCCGGCAGTTCAGTGGGGCAGTTACTATTCTCCCGGCAACTTTATTCCGGAAGTCAGTCTTTCCTATGAAGGCTACCGGTACAACGGCTGGCATTATTACAATGGCACTTCTTATTACGGCTGGCGCTTGTACGGGCAGCTTGGTCTGTACCCCGGTGCTGAAATTATTATGTGGAACCCGGACATTGAGGGTTTTTCACCCTTTGCCCTGGGCCTTTCCGGGGTTGCCAGAATTGGTGTACCGCTCTCACGGTATGAAAGTTTTACAGTGGGTGCAGGCGCGGAAGCTGTTTTCCATCTGGGCTTCCGCGGTTTTGATTTTCCCGGTTCCGAGTATTTAGACCGGGTTGATCTTTTTGTCAAACTGGGTGTTGGTTTTGACTTTCTGAACCCGGATGGATTTAAAGTGGGTTTTATCTCTCAGGCAGGTGTGAATTATTTTCTTAACGACAGATTTAACGTGGGTGTGTCTTACCGCTACTGGGGAGCCAACAACTATGGCCGCAACGGAGTGGCCGTACAGGCCCGCTACCGCTTTGGAAAAACCTCTGATGTCAAGGGCATGGGGAAACTCTGGGACGGGCTGAATACAGCTGTTGGAGATATTACAGCCCTTTCTTATGTTTCGCAGTTTTATACATTTTACTCAATAGCGGCTTACACCGGAGGTTACTACTACAGTTCCAGTGATGTTCAGGAAGGAACAGGCGGAATTTGGAGTTACAAGTCAGATGGCGAAACTTTTTTCATTGAACGGACTTTTCTGGAAGCCGGTTCCGAAGGCGGGCAATGGTGGCTTCTGAGGTATTTCACAAAAGATGGCGAGGAAGTGCGTTA
>PDRU01000128.1 GCA_002748225.1 Spirochaetales bacterium
TTCCACCACATGAAGATTTTTCAGGCCCAGAATGGCCGCGGCATTCCGCAGAAAACCGGCGCGCCGCCCCTTTTTTTCAATAAGGGTTACTTCGCATTGAGGCAGACATACCGCCAGGGGAATACCCGGGAATCCCGCGCCTGAACCAACATCCGCCAGAGTTTCAGGATTCAGTTCCCTCAGAACTGGCAGAGCCGCCAGACTGTCCAGAACATGGCGTTCCAGCAGATCCTCGCCTTTGGCAACAAGCTTGCAGGCGGAATTCCACTTCTTAATTTCAGAAATATGCCGTTCCAGCAAAAGAGCGGCATCAGCGGCGCTTTCCACTCCCAGCGCTTCCAGTGCTTTCTGAAGGCGCGCCCTCTCCCGTTCCCCGGGCTTTGTACTGCTGCGTGTTTCCGGCGGCATCTTATTTCCCCACACAGAATTCACTGAAAAGAGTTTCCAGAATATCTTCCCGGGTAACTTCTCCAGTCAGTTCGCCCAGCGCGTCCAGAGCATCACGTAAATCTTCTGCCAGAAGATCCGGAGACACCCTACCCACACCTTCCGCAAAGCGGTCCATGGCCGCCGCGGCCTGCTCCAGCAGATTTTTCTGCCGCATGGAGTCTATAACCGGGGCTCCGTCATCAGGCATGGACTCTCCGGAGAGCGCCATGTCCCGGACAGCCTTTTCCAGCGCCTTGAATCCCTGCCCGTTAAGCGCGCTGACGGGAATCCAGCCCTCCGGAGGAGTGTTGCCCAGATCGGCCTTGTTCCATACCCGCAGCAGTTTACCCTCTGCCAGCTGCCGCCCCTCCTGCTCCAGAAGAGCCAGCTGCGTCAAGCTTCCGCTTCCGTCAGCCACCAGCACAACAATGTCTGAGGCCTCAATGAGCCTGCGTGTCCGGCGTATTCCCTCCGCTTCCACCTGATCGGCAGTATCGCTGCGCAACCCCGCGGTATCGGCCAGAAGCAGCGGAATACCGTCCAGATTCAGCCAGGCTTCCACCCAGTCGCGGGTTGTTCCCGGAACTTCGGCCACAATGGAACGCTCTTCCCGGAGAAACAAATTAAACAGCGACGATTTACCGGCATTGGCCGGCCCGGCAAGTGTAACCCGAAGCCCGTCCCGGAAAAGCCGGCCGGTATGCCAGGTTCCGATCAGGGCTTTCAAAGACAGCGACGCCTTCCGTATGCCCTCAGCTTCCAGAGGGACATCTTCTGTTTCATCTTCCGCGTAATCCAGAGCCAGAGCCGCCGCGGCCGCCTGGTGCCGCACCGCGTCTTTAGCCTCATCAATAACAGCACTTACAGCGCCGGAAAGCCGGGAAAGAGCCAGGGCGCGCGCTTTCTCGGTGCGGGAATCAATTATTTCCCGTACAGCCTCCGCCCGGGTTAAATCCATTTTTCCGTTGGAAAAAGCCCGGAAAGTAAATTCGCCCGGCGAAGCACTGCGGAAACCGGCATCTTTCAAAACCTGCAGTATCCGGTCCACCACGGCCGGACCGCCGTGACAGGATATTTCAACAGAATCTTCTCCGGTATAACTGGCCGGGGCACGGAAAACCGTAACCAGAACTTCGTCTACCGGCTTTCCGGAAAAATCGTTAATCCACCCGTAATGCACACGGTAGCCTTTACTTTTCAAAAGAACATCCGGCCGGGAAAACACGCGGGAAACCATTTCCACGCACTCACTTCCGGAAGTACGGATAACGGCCACAGCTCCCCGTCCCCTGGCTGTGGCCGGAGCGGCTATGGAATCGTCAATATGATACGCGTCGTTCATCAGGGAGCCTGACTGCTCAATTCCTCGGCAAAAGAACGGCCCAGCTGGCGGAAAGCCGCGCTGATGGCCTGCTCGCTTCCGGAAGCCCGGCTGGATTTACTTATCTTTGAACGGTAGAGTGTTACCTGCTTCTGAATATCCGACATTGCCAGCGTTCCGGAAACCCGGACAGTGAAATTGTTTCCGTTCTGTTCAAAACTTTCCAGAAAAACCCTTCCGTGAATAACCCTTTCATACTGCCCGGAAAACTGTCTGTCCGCCTTCAGATCCCGCAGCAGTTCCTTTTCGTTCCGTTCCAGAATATCCCGGGAATCCAGCTCCACAACAGAAACATTAAAACCGTCAGAAAGCAGATGATCCAGCAGGCCTCCGGCCGCGTGCGAAGAGTCCAGCGGGTTGCCGGCCAGATCCGTTTCCAGAATAAGAATACCCAGAGAAATGGAGCGCAGCGGAGACATGGCTTCAAAGGATGTTTCCAGAACCGGCGTCTCAATTAAATCAACAAAATTGTTCAGCGCCTCAAAAGACAAATTCGAAAAGCCCTTCAGAAAAGGATTCGCGCTGGGAGCAATGGTAATAACCTGCACACCTTCAAACGCAATTTCCGGAGGGCGGAAATACACCAGTCCGCTCTCATCGGAGTCCAGACGGGCCTCTCCCTTCATGGCAGAACCGTCCCTGCTCCGCCCCGGATAGGTAATAACAAACTCCGCGTTGGCAACCGGTGTTCCTCCCGAGAGCACCTGAAACACAACCGGCTCTTCCGGACGGGAGTTCTGATACGCTTCCTCCGGCAGAGAAACAACTCTGTAAGTAAAAGGTGTCAGAAGGCCTTCAATCTTTTTCAGGGCAGTTCCGGCACCCGCAATAAAATTACCGGCCTCCGCGGCGGCACCCGCCCGGCCCCAGAGCAGGGCGGCTTCATAGGGGTCGTTTCTGTTTTCCGCGGCTTTTGCCTTTTCAACAAATGCCTGATACTCAGGACCGGCTATGCCCACCATGGAAGAAAGTTCCTCCACCTTCTTCTCAAGGGCGGTTCTTTCCCAGAAAACAACCACTCCGTAAGCAACATCGCCTTCCGCATTCCGCCATCCGTCCCGGTGTTCCAGAGAAGCACCTTCCAGTCCGGAGTAGCCCGCCTGCCGGATAAGCTGATTCAGCTGATCACTGAGTTCTTTAAGACCCGGAACTTCCTCCGTCTTCTCAAAATCAAGACCCAAAAAGCCCATGCCTTCCAGTACAGCAATCAGCAGAGATTTCTGCGCATCCTGACGGGCCTGAGACAAATTAGCGCCGTATCCGATACTGCTGAATACCCGGTATGTGCCGGTATCTTCAGGCACAGAATCCACCCACAGCGGCACCGTGTCCTTTACACCCGGACCTCCGGCACAGGAAAAGAGAAACGCAGCTGTAATCAAAATACCCAGAAAGCGAATTTTCATTGCATTAACCTGATATATTATCGGGCAATAAACCCGTTTAATCCACCCATAAAGTTATTAAGTTCAGCAATACAGCCACACTCCGCGTCATGGCCGGAAGCGCCACCCACTCACTGCGGCTGTGAAAGTTCAGTCCGCCCGCAAAAATATTGGGACAGGGAATACCCATGGCCGTCAGCCGTGAACCGTCCGTTCCTCCGCGGATAGGCTCTTCAATCGGCGCAATGCCGGCCGCCGAATACGCCTTGCGCAGCGTATTGATCAGCACCGGATGCCGGTCTATCTCTTCACGCATGTTGCGGTACTGCTCATGCGCCTCCACACTGACACGGCCTCCGGGAAAAGCAGCCTCCACCGCCGAGGCAAAAGAGTGAAGCGCGTCCGTACGCCGCTGAATGTCCTCCGCGTCAAAACTCCGGTAAAAAACATGAAGTTCGGCCTCGTCCATTGTACCGCTTATTCTGTGCGGCCAGTAATTGCCGTAGCGTCCGTCTGTGGCTTCAGGGCTTTCATTACGGGGAAGCATGGAGGCAAACTGCGCCGCCATGGAAACCGCGTTCACCAGACGTCCCCGGGCGCTCCCGGGATGAATAACACGTCCCTGAAAATGCACAGAAGCCTTCCAGGCGTAGTAGCATTCGGTTTCCAGCTCGCCTTCCCGTCCGCCGTCTACCGTAAAACAGAAGCGGGACTGTAGATCCTTAACAGGAAAACGGTCCATACCCGTTCCGGTTTCCTCATCCGGAGTAAAAATAATTTCCAGATTTCCCCGGGGCACTTCCGGATGACTCAGCAGCCACTCCACCGATGTCATTATTTCGGCAACTCCGGCCTTGTCATCGGCGCCCAGCAGGGTTGTACCGTCACTGGTAATAACAGTTTCGCCCTTGTAGTTATTCAGCACCGGATTCTCCTGCGGATCAATAACAATTGAACCCTTCAGCCGTATGGGACTGCCGTCGTACTGACGGTGCACCTGCGGATTAACGTTTTCTCCCGGCGCGTCGGAGCTGGTATCCACATGGGCCATAAAACCTATGGTATCCGCTTCCGGCCTGTTGCCGGGAATACGGGCAATCAGATAACCCGACTGGTCCAGACTGACATCTTTTACACCCAGAGAAGCAAGCTCCTCCGCCAGAAGCCGCAGCAGATCCCATTGACACTCTGTGGAAGGGGTTTTTTCTCCGGCAGCCACTTCATTGCTTGTCGTATGAATGCGCACGTAACGGAGAAAGCGGTCCAGAAGACCGTCCTCCACACTAGAACGCAGCGTGTTAAAATCAGGAATATTCATCAATGAATATCATATCATTTATGCGGAAAACAGAACAGTGCGGCAGCCGGAAAAAATTACTCTGATTCGAACATTCCGGCCAGCATGTCACGTTCCATGGCATCGGAACCGGCCACCTCTTCAACACTGCGGAAAAGTTCCTTCAAAGCCAGTATTTCTTCGGTCAGAAGCAGGCGGACAAAAGCTTCGTGCCGGGGCGGAACATGAACAAGTACCGTACCTTCCCTGCGCACCATGGTCAGCTGCAGATTATCCTTCTGAACAGCGTAAACCGGCCGGCGGTGATCCACACGCCGGGGAAAAAAGTCGGCCTCACGGAAGGC
>PDRU01000239.1 GCA_002748225.1 Spirochaetales bacterium
AAAAAAACTCTATTTCCTGAAACTCTTCCTGTGCTAAAGCCATGATGATATTCCATATGATTTTGACGGTTTGGGAACTTTGGCCCTTATCATAAAAAAATACTGTTCTCACAGTAGCATAAAATTCAGAAAAGTCAACCCGTTATCCACGCCTCCAAAGCCACCACCTAACTTTATAACTAGTTGATTTTCATTTTATTCCGCTAATTTCCTGATCACCAGCAGGATGTCAGATGCAAGACAGCAAGGTAGCAGCACCCGGAGTCGTATTAGCCATACGTCATAGGGGGATGCTGCCGCAGCTAACGCCGCAGGTGGCATTCTGATGGTGGATCAGGGGCTAATTCGGGGTTTTCATCAATCAACACTTATGATACATAAAGCAAATTTATGTATCATAGAATTATCATGACATTTATCAAGGAAACAAACTTTTAATTTTATGGGGAGGTTATTATGGAAGGAGAAGCTGTCACTTTTACCTATGGAGCTCTTGCCCTTGTACCGCCTGTGCTTGCCATTGTGCTTGCCATATGGAAGCGCCAGGTGATTGTATCGCTGACAATCGGTGTATTTGCAGGAGCAACCATTATAAACCACTGGAATCCCCTTACAGGGCTTCTGGATACATTTTCCAAATATATTGTGGCAAAATCCCTTGCAGATGCATGGAATGTGGGGGTCATTGTGTTCTGTCTTGCCATCGGGGGTCTTGTAGGCGTCATGTCAAGAATCGGCGGCACCCAGGCCATTGCCGAATCCATTGCCAAAAAAGCCAGGGACACCCGATCCACCCTTCTGGCAACCGCCCTCATGGGGATTGCCATTTTCTTTGATGACTACGCCAACTCCATGATCGTGGGCAACACCATGCGCCCCATCACGGACAAGTACAATATTGCAAGGGAAAAGCTTGCCAACTTGCCTATATTGTTGACTCCACAGCCGCTCCCATATCTTCCATCTGTCCCATTTCCACATGGGTGGCAATGGAGCTGGGCCTCATTGCCACAGCATTTACCACCTTGGGCATCCAGGGCAATTCCATGGTTGCATTCATGAACACCCTGCCATACCGGTTTTATTCTCTGTTTACCATCGCCTTTGTTTTCATTATCGTGCTCATGAGACGGGATTTCGGCCCCATGCTCCATGCGGAGATCCGTTCCAGAACCAAAGGAGAAGTATTTGCAAAGGGGTCTACCCCCATGATTTCCGAGGACAAGAACCTGATGCCCGATGAACCGGGTACAGGATCTGTCTGGGGCGCCATTATTCCCATTTTTCTGTTTGCGTTTATTACGGTGGTGGGCCTCTGGTACAATGGCTATGAACCGGGAAAATCCATACGGGAAGCCTTTGGAGACGCTGATGCCTCTGTTGTTCTGACCTGGGCAGCCTTCCTGTCCTCCATTGTCGCGATAACTATTGGAAAAATTACAGGAAAATTTAACATGGACGAA
>PDRU01000129.1 GCA_002748225.1 Spirochaetales bacterium
CCCCCGTCTGCCTTTCGGCGGATGCGGACCCAGCGGCCAGGGCTCTTACCACGGCGAAACAGGATTCAGAACATTCAGCCATGTTGCCGGTATTATGAAGCGATCATCAAAAATAGATATTGCGCTGAAATACCCGCCCTACGGCCGGCTTACTCCCCTGATCCGCAAAATGCTGCGGCTGTAACAAACCGTTAACCCGGCAGAGCCGTTCCGGAAATATATTTCCCTTACAGACATTTTTTACCGATAATAAAACAGTATGAGCCGAAAAATTCTTCCCATACTCATTTCAGCGGCCGGAGTGCTGCTTGTTGCTCTTCTGGTTATTATTGCCATGATGCTGGTTTCTCCCGAGCAGCGCAGAAGCAGAAGTATAAGAGCGGCTGCCGTTCAGTCGCTTCTTTCCCGCTCCGGAAGTCTGGCTGATCTTTCAGCCGCTGTATCTGCTCCGGTCAGTCCGGGCGGGAGTATAGATAATCTGTATCACTTTATGCAAAAAGATCCCGGCAGGGCGTTCTTTCCGCGTTCAGCAGACAGAAGACGGGCCGAAGCCTATCTTGAAGGAATGGAACCTGTTGACAGTTCCGGACCTTCCGCGTGGAGCGATGTGTACGCGGCTTCTGTGGCGTACCTGTTTTCCAAAATAATTACAGATGTTTTTGCTGTTACAGGATTCCCCCGGGAATTGACGGAACTTCAGGTTCCGCCCTCAGGAGAGGCCTCTGTTTCCGAACTGGAACTGACGGCTCTTAGGGAATTCGCGCAGAACTGGATTCCTCCCGGACAGACTGTTTCCGCTCATACCGTGGACCGGCAGCTTGTCCGGCAGTGGCTGCTCAGTAAAAAACGCTACCACAGAAGAATGAACTCTCTGGATCAGTCATGGGCCGATTTAAGTGCCGCACTGTATAATCTGCTGACCAACGAACGCTGGCTGGCCGCCGTATCGGAAATTCCGGAGCTGGAAGAAGCTCTGGACGAACTGATTGTTACGGTTGTTTCGGCCGACCTTTACCGCCGGCGCCGCAATCAGCTGATGCTGATCTCCGGCAGCGGAATGCCGGAAGACGCAGGCTCAGGTGCCGGTATACGCTGGACGCCTGATTTTTCCTATTACAAGAACATTCCCGAAATAACCGGAACAACATCCGGTCCCGACCCGGCTATATTTTTTGCCCGTGTGAGTCTGGGATATACCTACAGGGACGCGCGTACCCAGACCTGGCTGAATCAGCGGAAAACATGGTTGACAGATTATTTCTCGGAATTCTTTTCTTCCATAGGCAAAGAAGACTTTTCTCCCATACAGCGCGAAGATATTTATCTGGCTGACTGGAAAGCCGCTGTTTTAAAGGCAAATGCCATTCATGGTATTAACAGCTATATTGCTGCCAGTTATCCTTTTGGAGTACGGAAAGTTTACGGGGTTCGCGATCTGGCTTTTGTCAGGGTTAACCTCATATCCAGTTTCTGATCTTCTTCAGCCACACCCGGTATGTTATACCCCAGGCGGGGCACCAGATCCTTGAAGGGGTGAATATCCAGAGCGTTGGGAAACCATCCGTCGACAAAACGGCGGTCTATAAGGTTGACGGCGGGAAAATGTTCCACCGGCAGCACCTGACAGCTTTGGAGCAGAATGTCTTCCGCTTCTTTAAGTTTGGCGAAGCGGGGAAGAAACGGCAGGCTGGCCGACTCTTTCAGTATGGCATCGAAGCGCGGGTTGGAAAAACCTGATTCGTTGAAACTGCTTTGCGATTCCCACATACCCAGAAAAGTGTAGGGATCGGCGTAGTCTCCGGTCCATGTCAGGGTGGCAATGTCATAGCCGCCTTCCTGGACAGATTCATAATAGACGGGAAAGGGCACTATCTGTATGGATACATCCATGCCCAGTAATTCCTTCCATGTTTGCTGCATTATAAGGGCTACCTGATCTTCGGACGGCACGCTGATGGTGAGCCCCGGCAAACCGGCCCCCAGAGGGTAGCCGGCCTTTTCCAGAAGCTTCAGGGCTTCTTCCCGGCGTTTCTCCGGCTCAGGAAAATTCGCCGAGGCTTCAGGATAGTTGGGAATGGGCGGTACCAGCGATGTTGCCGGGCTGTGAAATAACTTCAGAATTTCTTCCCAGGGCAGCAGCATGGACAGTGCCCGGCGGATTCGGGAGTCGGACCATACTTTACCGGTGTTGGAAAAGTAGAAGTAACTGGTGGAAAACAGCGGTGCAACAGTTACGTTTTCCGGTATGGAAAGAAGGGATATATCCATTCCCGATATAACCCAGTCTATCTCAAAACGGTTGAAGAGGTTCATTACCTCAACCGGATCATCCATAAAAATAAGCTTTAAGCCTTTTATGGCAACATTGTCCTTGTCGTAGTAATAAGGATTTATGTCCAGCAGTATTTCTTCGCTGCTGCGTGAGCGGATAATGTAAGGTCCGTTTACAGGCACCGAGCGTATTCCCGACCAGTCGGCGGCATGCAGAAAATCCTTGTATACAGGAGCAAAACTGTAATGGCACAGAATGGAAAGAAACTGGGGCGAAGGCTGAATGAGATGAACCGTTAAAGTAGACGCATCAGGCGTTTCAACGCCCAGATCTTCCACAGAACCCTTTCCTGTACGGTATTCCCGGGCTCCGGCAATATCGTCCAGCAGCGAGGCGTATTCCGCCCCGGTTTCAGGATTCAGAAGTGTCTGCCACGATTTAAGGAAGTCAAAGGAGCTTACCCGGTCGCCGTTACTCCAGCGGGCATCTTTGCGTATTTTAAAAGTAATGGTTTGGCCGTCTTCGGATATTTCCCATGATTCAGCCGCTCCGGGCACAGGCCGGAGAGTGGACGGGTTAAAAACAACCAGCCCCTCATAGAGCGCTGTGAAGATCTGGGCTTCCGTTGTTGTGTAGGCGTAGTGGGGATTCCAGCTGATCCTGGACGGCCGGAATTGTACGGTAAAGCGTTTTTCCTGAATGTCCGGGGGAAATGCCGAAACCTGTGTAAGGCCGAAGGAAAAAATCAAAAGAGCTGAAAAGACGGTGAAAAGAGAAGCGTGTTTCATTGACTCTAAGAATACCCTTTCATCCGCCGGGCGTCCACAGCGGCGGCGGGGGCTGTTTACTTTCGGTCTGCTTCATATAGTATGGGCTTATGATTGTTGTTCTGAAAAATGATATTTCTGCTTCGGATAAAGATTCCCTGCAGTTGTTCCTGACAGAAAAAGGTTTCCGGGTCCGCGAGATAGCGGGCGAAAATGAAACGGTACTGGGCGCTGTCGGAAGTGTCAGCATGGATATACGGGAAGTGCAGGTGCTGCCGGGGGTGGCTTCCGTTATTCCCATCAGCAAACCCTATAAAATGGCCTCCCGGGAATTTCATCCGGAAGATTCAGTTGTCAGGGTGGGACCGGTCAAGATAGGCGGCTCGCGCATTGTTGTTATAGGCGGCCCCTGCGCGGTTGAATCGCGTCAGCAGATTCTGGAAACAGCCTGGGCTGTCCGGGAAGCCGGCGGTGTCATGCTCCGGGGAGGCGCTTATAAGCCCAGAACTTCGCCGTATTCCTTTCAGGGACTGGGCATGGAGGGGCTGGAGCTTTTGAAGGCTGCCGGAGAGGAAACGGGTCTTCCTGTTGTATCGGAAGTGGTTTCTCCGCGGGATGTGCCGGACATGAGCCGGCTGGTGGATGTTTTTCAGATAGGCACCCGGAATATGCAGAACTTTGAACTTCTCAAAGAGGTGGGAGCTTCAGGTATGCCGGTCATTCTGAAACGGGGAATGGCCGCAACCATTGAAGAATGGCTGATGGCGGCCGAGTATCTGCTTTCTTCCGGAACCGATAATGTTATTCTCTGTGAGCGGGGAATCCGGACATTCGGCCGGGCTACGCGTAACACTCTGGATATTTCAGCTATTCCGGTTGTCAGGGAACTTTCTCATCTGCCGGTTATTGCAGACCCTTCTCACGCGACAGGTCTCCGGGACAAGGTGCCTCCCATGGCGCTGGCCTGTGTGGCGGCCGGAGCTCACGGACTTATTGTGGAGGTTCATACAAACCCGGATAAATCATTCAGCGACGGCCCCCAGTCTCTCTGGCCGCAGCAGTTTGACAAGCTGATTCGGGATGTTGAAGCCATGTGTCCCACTGTCGGAAGGGAACTGGCCCGGCTTCCGGAAAAACATCCGCAGGCGGCCGGCCGTTCTTCTTTGCCGGGGCTTTCAGCGTCCGGTAAGGCACGAGTGGCTTTTCAGGGGGTGCGCGGAGCTTACAGCGAAAAGGCTGTCAGGTACTTCTTTCCTGAAGATGAAGTGGAGCCTCTTCCTCTGCCGTCTTTCAATGATGTCTTCAAAGCTGTTCTGTCAGGCGACGCGTTCAGGGGAATGCTGCCGGTTGAAAATTCACTGGCCGGCAGTGTTCTGGAGAACTACGACTTGTTCAGCCTTTATCCCGATGTAAAGATTGTGGGGGAAATTAAGGTGCGGATCCGTCACAATGTTATGGCCCGCAAAGGAACGGCACTGGAAAATGTTACAAAGGTGTACTCGCATCCTCAGGCGCTTTCTCAATGTGCCAGGTATATTGAGCGTCATAACTGGGAAGCTGTGCCGTTCTTTGATACAGCCGGCGCGGCGGCCATGGCGGCAGCTTCAGACGATAAGGGCATTGCGGCCATTGCCAGCAGGGAAGCGGCCCGTTTTTATAATCTGGAAATTCTGAGTGAAGACGTGGAAACAAATCCCGGCAATTATACACGTTTTATGGTTATAGCGCATGCCGATACGCC
>PDRU01000240.1 GCA_002748225.1 Spirochaetales bacterium
GAACACGCTCTGCCGCAGGCATAACTGCCTTCTGATTGCCGATGAAGTGCAGACCGGTATGGGCCGCTGCGGCACTTTCTTTGCCTCGGAACTGACCGGCCTGCAGCCGGATATGATAACCCTGGCCAAACCCCTGGCCGGCGGGCTGCCTCTTTCGGCTGTTCTGATTCCCGAAAAAATTAACAGTCTGCTTAAACCGGGCCACCATGCAACCACTTTCGGCGGCGGTCCGGTTACCACGGCTGTGGCACTGGCGGTGTGGGACATTTTAAGCGCGCCGGACTTTCTGGAAGAGACACAAAGGAAAGGCAGACTTCTGGAAGATCTGCTGGCCGGGGCCCTGCGGAAGCAGAACATTGCCGGAGAGATCCGCGGTGCCGGTCTGCTGCGGGGACTGCGTCTGAGCGGCAGCTCTTATGACGGAGCCTGGTGTTCTAAAGTGCTGACGGCCTGCCGGGAAAGGGGGCTGATTCTACTGAAAACGGAAGCAGATGTTCTGCGTCTGGCTCCGCCTTTAGTAATCAGCAGTAAAGAAATAAAAGAGGGTGTGGAAATACTCTCGGAAGTTATATACCAAAATTTGTAAACCAATATCAGGAGATGTGAACAATGAAAACACAGGATGAAGGAATCAAAAAAATCTGTCTGGCTTATTCGGGCGGACTGGATACCTCCATTATAATGCCGTGGCTGAAGGAACACTACAACAACCCGGAAATTATTGCCGTCTGTACCAATGTGGGCCAGGATGAAGACTGGGATGCGGTTGAACGCAAGGCCTATGCTTCAGGCGCTTCCAAGTACTATCTGGCCGACTGCCGGGAAGAACTGGTTTCCGACTTTCTCTACCCCATGGTCCGGGCCGGAGCCGTTTATGAAGGCAAGTACATGCTGGGAACATCCATTCACGGATGCACCGGCAAGGGAAACGATCAGGTGCGTTTTGAACTCACCTACAAGGCCCTGGCTCCTCATCTGAAGGTGATTGCCCCCTGGAGAATGTGGGAGATTCACAGCCGGGAACAGGCCATTGCCTACGCGGAAGAACACAATCTGGATCTGGGAGAGATTTCCCGGGAGAACATTTACAGCCGCGACTGGAATATCTGGCACATGAGCCATGAAGGCGGCATTCTGGAAAATCCCTGGAACGCCCCCGACGAATCAATGTTCCGCCTGACAAAGAGTCCCCAGGACGCGCCGGACAAAACAACGGAAGTCAGTATAGATTTTGAAAAGGGCATACCTGTGGGACTGGACGGCAAAAAAATTGCGCCGGTTGAGCTGATGAAACAGCTCAACGCCCTGGCTGCCGAAAACGGTATAGGCCGCGTGGATATTGTGGAAACCCGCATGGTGGGCATGAAGAGCCGGGGTGTGTACGAAACTCCCGGAGGCACCCTGCTTCACATTGCACTGCGCGATCTGGAAATGTTTACCACCAACTACGATGCCCTGAGTCTGAAACAGAGCCTGGCTCAGAACTACTCCGACCTGGTTTACGCCGGTAAA
>PDRU01000041.1 GCA_002748225.1 Spirochaetales bacterium
AACGCCGGGGCTCAGCAGCGCGCAAAGAACTCTTTGGACGCGGTATGCCCATGGACACAGGATTGAATCCTGAAGAGCGCCTGTTTTCAAAGGTATTTCCATCCTGTGCCTGCTGCAACTTTCCCCTCCTTCCTTCATATCGACAAAACACCCTCTCCGTATTACTCTTTGTACACCATGAGTTTTCCATTGACGCGCCATGTAAAGCGCCATGTTACGCGCCGCGTAAAGCACCGCGCGCTAATAACCATTACTCTCATTGCGCTCATAACAGTGTTCATATTCACAGCCGGACCGTTTAAAATTGTTCAGGTTCAGCAGGAATCCATGATGCCCACTCTCAAGGATGGTCAGTGGGTACTGGTTATTCAGGGAGAAAACGATGTAAAGCCGGGAGACATTGCCGTCTTTACCAGCCCGCTTGACGGAACATTAACGGTTAAGCGCTGTGTTCTGGCCGGCGGAACTCGGCCGGTGGTCAATCACGGTATACTGGAAACGCCCTGCGGCCGCTGGTATCTTTCCGGAAAAGAATGGGACCAGCTGGAAGAAGCCGGGCCGCTGCCCGAGAACTCTCTGTTTATGGTGGGAGATAATCAGTTCCGTTCCCTCGACAGCCGCTTTTACGGCCCGGTCCCCCGACAGAACATGATAGGACGGGTATGGCTTCCTTCCCGGCGGAGAATTCATGGCTGACAGGAATTCTTCGGAATCGCGGATACGCCTGCTTGTATGGATTTCTCTGGGAGCCGCGCTTATTATTCTTCTGCGCTTCGCGTTTATAATGCTCTCTCCGGACCGGGTAGACGAAAAGGACGTTCAGAGTCCGGCGCCGGCCGAAAGAGGCTCCATAACAGACCGGAAAGGCCGCCTCATAGCCATGGAAACCCGCCTGTGGTCTATTACCGGCTGGAAACCGGAAATGAAGAATATTCCCCAAACGGCAGCGCTGCTTGGCTCTGTATTAAATGAAAAACCGGAAGATATAGCAAAACTCATCAAGAACTCATCGTCACGTTTTTTGTATATAAAGCGCAAAGCCGCGCCGTCGGAATCTGACGCCGTCCGGCGCCTTATTGAAAATAAACAGCTTCCGGGCATTCAGCTCCAGGAAGACTTCGGCCGCCACTATCCCATGAAAGAACTGGCCGCGCCTCTGATTGGATATGTCGGAACCGACAACGTGGGTCTGGACGGCATAGAGTACGCTTTTGACCGCTCCCTCGGGCCCGGAGGAATGACACTGGATGCAAAACGCCTCTACGGCCATACCGTGCGCCTGACTCTGGATATGGACACACAGTACCTGGTTGAGCGTATTGCTCTTGAATCCATGCAGAAACACAAGCCGGACTCCCTGATGGTTCTTGTAGCCAATGCTCAAACCGCGGAAATTCTGGCATGGGTGTCCCTTCCCTCTTTCGATCCCAACACCTTTACGTCCTCTACCCGGCAGCAGCGGATTAACCGCCCTCTGACTGTCGCTTACGAGCCGGGTTCGGTGTTCAAGATTTTCTCATGGGCGGTTCTGCTGGACAAGGGAGTGGTTTTTCCTGAAAGCGTTTTCGATACGAGGGGCGGTTATGAGCCGGCAATCTTCCGGAAATACGGTATTCCCCCCATTACGGATTTATCCGACTACGGTGTTCTGGATCTGGCCGGGGCTCTGATTCATTCCAGTAATGTGGCGGTAGCTCAGGCCGGTGAAGATATTGCATCGGAAGATTTCTACACCAGCCTGAAGAACTTCGGTTTCGGCAGCCCCACCGGGCTGCCCCTTCCGGGAGAATCGCACGGGCTTCTGAACCCTGTTTCCCAATGGTCGCCCCGGAGCCGTCCCACCATTTCCATAGGACAGGAAGTGGGCGTTTCCGCCGTTCAGATTCTGGCAGCCGCAACCACTCTGGCCAACGGAGGCGTACTGCTTCAGCCGCGCATTGTCAAAGATGTTACAACAGTGGACGGTTCGGTTGTCAAAGAATACCCCCGCAATCCGGTCCGTGAGGTAATATCTCCCAAAACAGCACGTTTAATGCTGGATCTGATGGAAAAAACGGTATCAGACCCCGGAGGAACAGCCCGGAGAGCGGCTGTTCCCGGCCTGAGAATATCCGCCAAATCAGGAACAGCACAAATAGCGGATCCCCAAACAGGAAAATACAGCGACAAGCGCTTTCTCAGCTCCACCCTGGCGCTGTTTCCCACGAAAAAACCGCAGCTCATTGTGTACGTTGTTTTGGAAAATCCCCAGGGAGAAAGTATTTACGGAGCACAGACAGCCGCTCCCATGGTCAGCAGTATTGCCCGGACACTGGCTCCCCTGTACGGCATAGCTATGGCCGGAAACACGGTAATAAACCACCCGGGAAAAGTACAGGTGTCCAATCCCCGTCCCGCACCGATTGGGAGCACCCTGCCCGACTTAACCGGTTATTCAAAGCGCATGCTTCTGAATTACCTGAACCACCCCGATATAAAATGGACCATTGAAGGAGAAGGCTGGGTGCAGTTCCAGTTCCCGCCCCCGGGTACACCGGTGGAAAAAGACATGAGTGTCTATGTGGAGCTGCGCTGAATATGGACACCGAGAACCTTCTGAATGCTGAAGCCTTGTCAGAAAAGTCCTGGAGGACCGAAGCCTCACGCAGCGGAGAACCCACCGCGTATCTGAACGGCAGGGCTCTCCATTCCCGTTTTGATCCAAAAAAAGAAGCCCTGCGTGCCGCACAGAACGCGCCGGAGGCTGCCATTCTGGTTCTGGGCGGTCTGGGACTGGGCTATGTGGCCGAAGCCCTGCTGGAAGAACGCCCCGATCTGCGCCTTGTTGTAGCGGAGGCCGACCCAATGCTTCCGGCCCGGGCTGCCGCTGTACGGAATATGGATAAAATTCTCCGGCAGCCCCGTGTCAGCCTGTTTGCCGGAGGGAATCCGGCGGAAATAACCGAACTGCTCAAAGGCGGTGCGGCCGGAGCTTCTCTGGAGTATATGGAATGGAAGCCGTCGGCCGCGGCCCATCCGGCCTGGTACGCCCGCCTCAGGGAAGTTGTGGAAGACACCCGTCAGCGCCGGAATGTGAACGCCCGGACTCTGGAGCGTTTCGGTCCGCTGTGGGTACGGAATCTGACAGCCAATATTCCCAACATTCTCCGCGCCGTTTCTCTGGCTCCCTGGGAAAATACTTTTACAGATATTCCGGCCCTCATTATTGCCGGCGGCCCTTCTCTTGAAAAACTGCTGCCTGAACTGAAGGTTCTTCAGGAACGCTTTCTTCTGATTGCCGTAGACACAGCCGCCTGGGCTGTTTTAGCTCAGGGTGTGCGGCCGGATATTATTGCGGCGGTTGACCCGCAGTACTGGAACACCCGTCATCTGGATAAGTGCGCGCGTTACGAGCCGGGAACCGAAGACATACTAATACTGGCCGAGTCGGCCACTCACCCGGCGGTTTTCCGGCGTCTGAAAGGCCGTCCGTGGCTGACCCGCACCCGTTTTCCCCTGGGTACACTGCTGGAAGACGCGGCTGGAATTCAGGGGGTGCTGGAAGCCGGAGGTTCTGTCGCCACGGCCGCCTGGGATCTGGCCCGATACCTCGGCTGTCCCCGCCTCTTCGCGGCAGGACTGGATCTGGGCTTTCCCGGCAGGCAGACCCATTTTTCCGGCAGTCTGTCCCGGGAACGGCCGCTGATGTACTCCCAAAGAACCGCACCGGCTGAAAATGCTTTTTTCCATGCTCTGCACAGTGCCGGCTGCCGGAACGTTCCCGCCGCGGACGGGGGAGAGGTACTTTCCGACGCGCGCATGGATGTGTACGCGGCCTGGTTTTCCGAATCAGCCCGGAAAATTCCCGAACGGCAGCCGGCTCTGGCGGGCAGCTCCGGCAGAGCCGTAGAGGGAATGGGAACTGTCAGTCTGAATGAACTGAAGGCCTTCCCGGCCTGCCGGATGAAAATAGACAAAAAACTCAGCGAAATACGCCGGATGCCTTCAGACAAAGCCGCCCGGCAGCGGGTTCAGGACGTTCTGCTTTCCATGACAGACGCGCTTAAAGAATTACACAAAGCAGCAGAAACCGGTATTCAGCTGACCCGGCAGGCCGGAAAAATGCTGAAAGAGGGGCGCAGTCCTGAGCAGTATATTAAGCAGATGGATGAAATTGACCGCCGGATTCTTGGCGGAGAAGGAAAAGAACTGGTTTCCTTCCTCATTCAGCCCATTATATTAAGCATTCAGGCATCGGCTTCCTCAGCAGACACCCATCCGCTGGAAACATCCCGGAAACTCTACAGGCAGATTGCCTTTTCGGCTGCCTATCACTGTCTTTACATGGAAAAAGCCGCGGAAAAAATAAAAACGAATTTTTATGATAAAGAATATTAATGCCGCTGCCGATAATTATAATGATCAGGCAGTAGCCAATTAACCCGCGGGAAATCGACATCCAGATCCGCGGGTTTTTTTATGTCATACCGCCTGAATCCGGCAAAGACAATGGCTCACACAACTTCAACAACCGTTATTTCTGTAGTATAGTGCTGGAATGCAGACAATCAGAAAAAAATCAAAAAACACTGTAAAAACTTTACTGATTTTAATAATTCTGGCCGCGGCAGCCCTGCCCGGCGGCGCCGAAGAAGGTCAAAACC
>PDRU01000042.1 GCA_002748225.1 Spirochaetales bacterium
TTTTAGCGGTTTTACCGGTCTTTTTTTCCTGCGGTTCGAAAAGCCCGGATTCTGATTCAGCTTCTCTTCAGGCCGCTTTGAATTCTTCCAGTGCCGTTGAGCGGGCTGAGGCTGTGCGGAATTTTCAGACAGGCCTGCTGACGGATGCGGCCCTTGAGGGCGCACAGAATCTGCTCAGTACGGCAGGACGGGCCCGGAGCGAAAAAGAGGGTCTTATCCGCGAGGCCATTGATTATTCTGATATTCAAACCCGTTATTATTCGGTGGAAGCTGTTTCGGCCGCGTACCTGTCTGAAGAAGAGACTCCGGATGGAAAAGAGCTGACAATTCTGGATTACGGCCCCCGCGGAGAAATACCGGCTGAAAACCGGCGTCCAACTATTTTTGTTATGTTCAATCAGGCCATGGTGCCCCTGGCTCAGCTGGGCCGGGTTATGCGGGAGTCGGAAATTCTGTCCATCGATCCTCCGGTTGAGGGCCGCTACACATGGTACGGAACAAAAACCCTGAGCTTCCGTCCGGACGAACCCCTGCTGGATTCGCCGTTTTACCGGATATCCGTGTCCGGAAGCACCCGTTCTCTGGCCAAAGGGAAACTGCGCGAACCTTTTGTCTTTGATCTCTTCGGAGAACGGCTGAAGATGGTGAACATGTTTCCCGGAAACGACGCTGACGCGGATGTGGGTATCTACGAAGTTCCTCCGTCTCTGGCCCGGGAGCTGACAGTGGAATTCAACCAGCCGGTAGACCCGGAAACTGTGGGACAGTATCTGATCGTCAGGAATAAAAAGAAGGAATACGCGTTTACCGTAAGCCGTCCGGACTATCCGGAGCGGCTGATCAGCCGTACTGACAGAGCGGTGCTGCTGCGCCTGGAAACCGAGCCTTCCGACAATGCCCGTCTGGATGTTGTTCTGCCCAGAGGGGCGGTTCCTTTTGAAAACTATCCGTCCGTTCAGGGTGAGCAGAAACTCCGGCTGTACACACTCCGGAGTTTTGAAGCGGAAGAACTGGACTCCAGTGCCTGGGATTTCCCGCAGGATAACCGGCCGTCCCTGTATCCGGTTTATCTGCATTTTTCTCATCCTCTGGCGGAAGATGTTTCTTTGGAGAATTTCCGTATAGAAGTGGACGGGGTTCCGGTTAAGGCGGAAGAAACCCGTGTGTCATGGTCCACTGCGGCCTTTTATCTGAATGGAATTAAGCCGGGCATGAAAGTGGAAGTGACCGTTCCTCCCGGTATTACGGACAGGTACGGCCGGACAGCTCCGGAAGTCCGGCTCAAAACGGAAATTCCCCGGCCGCGGCCCATGGTTGAATTTCCCCGGAATTACGGTTTGCTGCAGCATCTGGAGGCTGAATTTCCGCCGTCTCTGGTCTGGCTTACCCGAAACGTTACGGAAGGAACGCTGGGGCTGGCCGCCCGGAAGAGCTTCTACGGCAGCAGAACTCTGTCGTTTGAGCAGCAGGAACTGGACTTCAGCTCTATTCCCCGGGATACCACCTATTTCCATAAAACAGATTTAACCCCCTATCTGCTCTCGCAGACAGAGAACGGCGCCGGACCGGCCGGGTATGGGTGAACCGTCTTTCTGACGGAACGGCTGCCGCCGGCGCGGATGTAACTGTATTCAATCTGGAGGGAAAAGAGTATTACGCCAGGGCAGACGCGCAGGGACTGGCTGTAATTGATCTTGCTCCGGGCGAGTATCAACAGTACTTCGACGGACGCGATGAAAAAGCCCTGTTTGTCAGAGCGGAACTGGCCGGTGATCTGGCGGAAATGAAGGTAAGGGAAGAGCACAATGTTTATGCATTCGGCATTTACAACACAGTAGAACCCCAGGAAGCGCCGGATTTCCATCACCGTATTCATATTTTTACTGACAGGGAGCTGTATAAGTCCGGGGAAGAACTGGCTCTGCGGGGTATTCACTGGCTTCAGAATCCGGACGGCTTTGAGGCCTATGACGGGAACTATCATATTAATATTTCAGACGGCGGGGATGTGCTGTGGGAAGAGAACGGAAGTACTTCCATGTCCGGAGGGTTTTCGCACCGGCTGCGTCTGCCTGAAAATCTGGAACCGGGAGAGTATGTAATAGAGTATTCCGGTGAAGGTTTTGAAGCTTACTGCAATTTCCGCATAGCCTCTTTCCGGCGTTTGAATTTCCAGGTGACTTCCAAGGCCCTGAGTACGGATCTTGTTCACGGAGAGACGGTCGAAATATCTGTTCAGGCCGATAACCTGGCGGGCGGAGCTTTACCCTTTGCCCCCTACCACTATTACTGGACCCGCAAGCCGGTCCGTTTTGTGCCGCCGGGAACGGAGTGGAAAAACTGGTCTTTCGGCAGTTCCGGCTGGGGTTCGGAACAGATGCTCTCTTCCGGCGACGGAACACTTTCAGGCTCCGGCGGAGCCCGCATCAGTGAAGGTACCGTTGAGCATGAGGTAAGCGGCAGTGCCTACCGCTACACACTGGAAACAACGGTGGAAGATGTGGACCGGCAGCTTGTCTCCTCAATAGCTTCGGCCGTAGTGCATCCGGCTTCGTATTATGTGGCTGCTCGGTTTGAACAGGGGGCGGCTGACGGCTGGTGGTCGCGTTTTATTCCGGTGGGCGATACCGTAAAAGCTGCCGTCCGTCTGGTGGATATACAGGGCGGGCTTTTGGAAACAGACGCGGTTCTGCAGTCCGGCCTTATAAAAGGTGAATGGCGGCAGTCCAGCCGTCAGGGGCTTTACGGCCGGGTGAATACCAGCTGGGAGTATGTGGAAGAAGAGCAGTGGAGCAGGGAAGTAAAAAGCAGCGGGAAGGGCGGCAGCCTGGAATTCTCGGTGGATAAGCCCGGCTCCTACACTCTCTACTTTGAATACCTGGACAGCGCCGGGCGTAAAGCCCGTACAGAAATTGATTTCTATGCAACAGGAAGCGGCTGGGTGCGTCAGGCCGGTCAGACACCTTCGGACATAACCATGGTTCCGGACAGGGAAATTTACCAGAGCGGAGAAACCGCGCGGATTCTGGTTCAGTCGCCCGTTCCCAAAGGCCGTTATCTGCTGACTCTGGAACGTGAAAAAATTCTGGAACAGAAAATTATAGAGCTGGACGGGTCCAACTCCCTGATTGAAATTCCCCTGAAGGATGCGTATCTGCCGGTGTTCTACGTGGTTCTGAGTTCCTTCACGGAAAGAACAGAAACCGAAGACAACTATTTTGAGCCGGACTTCGGGCGTCCGCGGAGTCTTTTTGGTATAACAGCCCTCCACATGGCAACAACTCCGGTGGAACTGGAGGTAAAAAGCCGGACGGTTCAGGACAGCTACGCTCCAGGTGAAGAGGCCGAAGTTCTGGTAACTGTAACGCAGAACGGCCAGCCGGTAGAAAATGCCGAAGTAACGGTGCTGGCTGTGGACCGCGGCGTTCTGGATCTGGCCGATTATCATATTCCCAATCCGCTGAATTATTTTTACAACAGCTATCATTTTCCGCTGGGAACTCTGGGTGACGACAGCCGGCGTCTGCTGCTGCGGCCTGTAACCTACGAGGTGGCCAGCCTGCAGGGAGGCAGCTCCGGCAAGCTCTCCGTGCGGAAAGACTTTAACCCGCTGGCTCTTTTTGAGCCGGCCGCCCTGACAGACAAAAACGGTCAGCTGTGTCTGAAAATGAAACTGCCGGATACATTAACAACTTACCGGCTGACAGCTGTGGCCCTGAAGAAAAACCGGCTGGGAATGGATGAAAACGAATTCAAAGTGAGCAATCCGGTTAATGTCCGCGCAGCTCTTCCCCGCCGCTTCCGTAACCGGGACAGTGCCGCCGCGGGAGTTATTCTGACAAATACAACGGAAGAAAGCGTTGAGTTTTCCGTCAGTGCGGACTCAGACATACTGAAGATTGCCGGTGCGGCGGAAAAAACAATTCAGGTTCCGGGAAAAACTTCGGTAGAGCTGCCCTTCCTTTTTGAAGCAGACCGCAAGGGAGAGGGCCGTGTACGTTTTACCCTCCGGAGTACAGTGCTCAACGAAGTGCTGGAAGAAAAAGTTATTGTTGAACAGCCCATCGCTGCCGAGGCCTTTACCACGGTGGGAACAGCCGCGGCCTCTGCTCCGGCAGAAGAAACTCTTGTTATACCTGAGTACTCCGCGGAGGGTTACGGCGGCCTTTCGCTGGTAATCAACTCTTCTTTCCGCCCGTACATTGAAGACTCTTTTTCGCGTTTGAAAAACATTGCCTATCCGTCCATGAATGACCGTTTATACACTCTGGCGGCACTGGCCGTTGCCGGGAATCCTGATACCGCGGCCAATGAGGCCGCCGGGCTGTTTAAGGAGCTGGCGGCATATCAGTTTGAAAACGGGGGAATTGGCTACCGTTCTCCTTCGGAAGAGTTTGCCCGGCCGCACTGGTTCCCTTCCGCTCTGGCCGCGCAGGTTGATGTTCTTCTGGAAGAAGAGGGGGTGCAGTTTGAAAATCCCCTGAATATGAGAAAGCTGAACGCCTATCTGCTGGAGCAGATGCAGGAAGCGCGGAAAAACAATCAGGTTCCGTTTCTGGCTGTATGGAGCGCCCGGATTCTGGCGGCCCGGAAGGCTGTTCCTCTGGCCCGGCTGGCCTGGCTGGAAGATGCCGAAGACCGTCTGGGACTGGCCGGATACTATCTGCTTTCGCAGGCCTTTGACTCTCTGGGTGCCGGCCGTAACGCGAATGCTCTTTATCAGCGGGGGAAAAATTTTCTGTCCATGGGAACACAGACCATAAGTCTGGCGGAAACCTATGAAAAACGGGAATACTTTTCCAGCGGAGAAGTGGAGCTGGCCTTGTTTCTGGAAGCCGCGGCCGCGCGGGGGGAAAATGAAGAACTGCTTATGCGTATAGCCTCTTCTCTGGATCAGAACCGCAACGCCCGGCGTTTCCGCTCTTCTTTTGATGATTTCTGGATTCTTATGGGATTCCGCCGGCTGCTGAATTCTCCGGGGAATTCCGGGAATACCGGGGTGAAGGTGGAACTGGCAGAAAAAACGCTGCTGGAAGAACCGGCCGGTTCCGAGCCTGTACAAGTGGAAACCGGTTTTCCCTTTAAAGCCGCGCCGCTTTCCGAACTGCCGGCAGGAGAGCCGCTGAAACTGAATATTATCAATACCGGCGAGGCTGCGGCCCGGCCGCTGTATTACGCGGCTGTTCTGCGCTACGCTCTGCCGGTGGAAACAGCTCCGGGCCGGGATGAAGGTGTGGAAGTTTACAGCCGGATTGAAACACTTGACGGGACAATACTGGAAGAGGACAAGCTGCCTCTGGGTGAAACCCTGAGGGTAAGGGTTAACCTGAGTACACCGGTACGGCGCAGTTTTCTGAAACTGCTTGTACCGGTTCCTTCGGGCGCGGAAATAGTGGATGCCGGCTTTGCGACAACCAGCCGTTACAGCGATGAAGGCGGAACGGATGAAGAATCGTTTATGCGGGAAACGGTGTACGGAGATACGTCTGAATTCCTGGCCGACGGTTACGGTGCTTACGGGCCGGAAGGGTGGTGGTTCTGGTTCTACCGTCCTGTTAAAAAGATTTACGATAACGCGGTGAGTTATCTGTGGGAGGATTTTTACTCCGGCAGCCGGGAAATTACTTTTCTTATCCGCACAACTTCTCCGGGAATTTACCCCACACCGCCGGTCAGCGCATCTCTGGAATTTGAACCGGAAGTGTTTGGACGGGAATCAGGGAAACTCTGCATTATCCGGGGAGAGTAATGCACATCAGGGGCGTCCGAAGAATATGGCCCCGGGGCCGTGCGGGCAGGTTCTGCGCGGCTGCCGGGATTGTTCTTGCTGCGGGGGTTCTGCTCTTGCGGGCGGTGCCCCGTCTTGTACCCTGGGCCGGAGAAGAAACTCTGAACGGCATGGTGTGGTCGCCGCTTGTTCTGGACCGGGACGGCCGGCTTCTGCAGGTGCGTCCCGTTAACAGCAAGGGGCTGAGGCGGATCTATGTTTCCGGAGAGGCCATACCGCGGGAACTGAAGCGTATTGTCCGTGTCAGTGAAGACCGCCGTTTCTTTTTTCATCCCGGATTTGATTTATTTTCTCTG
>PDRU01000043.1 GCA_002748225.1 Spirochaetales bacterium
GGACAAATACCGGAACTGCTGGCGGAATTTGCCGGCCCCCTTATGGACGCGGGGATAGAACTTCAGCTTAAAAACCGGATTATCCGCAGAAGCGGCAGCCTGAAGATACACACCCGGAAGTCCGGTTCAGTTCTGGAAATGCGCCCGCAGGCAGGCAGCAAAGATAAGGCTTTTGAGGCATTACAGCTGGATGAATGGCTGGAAAAAAGCGGCATGGTTAAAACCGAATCCTCCTATTTTATTCTGACAGAGAAAGCTCTCCGTCAGCTGCACTTTCTGCGCGACCACGGGCTGAGCCATACCGGGTTTCTCAAAACAAGTCCCGACAACCTGGGGCTGATCGACGCTGTGTATGAAGCACTGGAAACGGAAGAAGAAACAGACCGGATCTATCTTCAAAAGCAGAAGGAAGCCTATCTCAAACTGACCGATTCTGCCGGCAGAGAGCCGGACAAAATACCCCCTCCGCCCGATACTTTTCTGGCACAGCTGCGGCCTTACCAGTTGCAGGGATACCAGTGGCTGCACACTCTGCGGAAGGAGAAACTGGGCGGCTGCCTGGCCGATGACATGGGACTGGGAAAAACCATTCAAACGCTGTCTTATCTCTCCCGCCTTAAACGGGACGGACAGCTGGGAACATCGCTTATTATCGGCCCTGTCGTTACACTGGGAAACTGGGAAACGGAAATACAGCGTTTTGCGCCTTCACTGAAAACCCTCCGTTACTCCGGACCGGCAGGAAAACGGACGCTTCCTCCTGAAAACTCCGAAACCGTTCTGATTATTGTGAGTTACCAGACCCTCCGCAACGATATTGAAAAATTTCTGGAACGGGAATGGGATCACATTATCCTGGATGAGGCGCATTATGTGAAAAATGCCTCGTCACAAACCTTTAAAGCTATCCGGACACTCCGCTCAAGACACCGGCTGTCGCTTACCGGTACCCCTCTGGAAAACCACCTGAGCGAATTATGGTCGCAAATGAGTTTTCTCAACCCGGGCATTCTGGGAAGCCGCCATTACTTTGAAAACCACTTTATCCATCCCCGGGAACAGGAAGAACCGTCAAACCTGGTTATTCCCCGGCTGTCCGCCATTGTTGCCCCGTTTATACTCCGCCGGAAGAAATCGCAGGTACTACAGGATCTGCCGCCGAAAGAAGAAACCATTGTGCGCTGTGAAATGACACCGCTCCAGGCCGAAGCGTATGAATCCATGAGGGAATTGTACCGCAGCCAGGTCAGCGGGATGCTTTCGGAGAATTCCGGCGGACGGAACAAAGTGGAAATTTTTACCATTATAAGTAAACTCAGACTGCTGGCCATACATCCTCCCCTGGCAGGAGAACCGTTCAGCGGAGTGGACTCGGGAAAAATGAAAGTGCTGGACAGCCTTCTGGAAAAAATTCTGGAAGAGAATCATAAAATTCTTGTATTCAGCCAGTTTCTCGGCGCGCTGGACAAGGCAGAGGAAACCTGCCGTGCGCACAACTGGCAGTTTGCACGGCTGACCGGCTCCACCAAAGACCGGGAAACACCCATTCAGAGTTTCAATAATAATTCCAGCATCCGTATTTTTCTGCTGAGCCTGAAAGCCGGAGGAGTAGGTATTAATCTGACCGCCGCAGATTACGTTCTCCTTCTCGACCCCTGGTGGAACCCGTCAGTGGAAGCTCAGGCCATAGACCGCGCGCACCGGCTTGGTCAGCAGAAACCCGTTATGGCCTACAGGCTTATAAGCAGCAAAACCATTGAAGAGCGAGTACTGGAACTCCAGCAGAAGAAAAAAGAACTGACGGCCAGTATTCTGGGTGACGGGGAAGTACCGCCTCTGAATAACACGGAAATAATGGAACTGTTCAGCTAGGAATCGAAAAACCAGTACTGTCCCTTGCCGTTATTTTTGGCTTTATACATAGCTGAATCAGCTTCCTGCAAAATCTTTTCAGGACTTAAAACAGAATACGCATCCTCATTATCCGCCGGATTTCCCTGAATACGGCGTACACCGATACTGGCCCCGATATGCAGAACCCTTCCCGAAATTCTGTACGGCTGCAGCAGAATGTCAATCAGTTTCTGAGCCACAACCTCCAGGCTTTTTATTGAACTGGTGTAAGGTACCAGAACAACAAATTCATCCCCTCCCAGCCGAATGGCGGTATCCGAATGACGAATAGCCGTTTTCAGGCGGCGGGCCACCTCCTTCAGAATTAAATCTCCTGCATCATGCCCCAACTGATCATTAACATCCTTGAATCCGTCCAGATCAATAAACAGGACGGCCCCGCCTGTTTGATACCTGGAACAGACGGCCGTCATCTGTTCCAGACAATCAATACCCATTTGCCGGTTCGGCAGTCCGGTCAGTTCATCGTAGTTGGCTGCATGATACAGAATTTCCTGACGGTCCAGTTCATTGATCAAATATTTTCTCAGAAGACCTGTTATCAACAGATGTACCGGAATAAGACATATAAAAATAAGAAACAGCATTCTGCGGTATGGGCGCATTTTCAGGGCCAGAACCCCGGGAGTAATTCTGTTCACCGCAATCCATTTGTGCTTTGACGCAATTCCCGGCAGATAAATAATCCGGGAAACAAGAACCCCCAGATCTTTACGGAAAATACGGGTATTCCTGTTAGAGAGTGTCTTCCAGTCCCGGGGAAAGTCGACATCAAAGCGTTTATTTTCTCTATCGGGAAACATAAAGCCCCATTCGTCCAGAACTTCAGGCGACGCCAGATAATATCCGTCCGAGTTCAGCAAATAATAATCACCGGAATAAAAAGCTGAAAAATTGTCAAATTGATTTAACAGATTCTTCGCGTTGTAGTTCAAAATAACAATACCCTGAAAACCGCCGTCATAATACACCTTGGAGGCAAAACGGATCGTCGGATTCAACGGGTGTTCAATCTTTCCATGCTCTTTATTCAAATCAAGCGGAGAAACATAAACAGCTCCCGGTCTGCATTCGAGTGCTTCAAGAAAGTAATATCTGTCACTTTTATTCTGAAGTTTTTCCCCGGGAACAATAACCAGGGAATTGGGATTAAAGTCTACCCGGACTTTTTCCATTCCTTCAGCATCTATTAAACGAATCTGGGAATAATGCTTTTTGGAACTGGCAAAACTGGCAAAAAGCTCTTCCACCCCGGAAAGATCCCCCGATATTACACCTTCCGGTATTTCAGGTAAATTTGCCAAAAAAAGAGTGTCGGAAATAATTTCCTTCAAGGAAACATTCAGGGCTTCCGCCTGTACGGCCAGTCCTGTTTCAACATGGTAAGACATATGAAGACGCGTAGAGGCAAAAGTCCGTGAATGGAAAAACCACATAATTAAGGCCGTAAGACCTGCCAGAAAACTAAACAAAACGAGATAAAACAAAAAACGGCGTTTCGCAAGCTTCAACACCGCCGGAAAACTCATTCTGGAAACCCTGCTGCTCATAGTTAAATCTCATATAATTCAGTAATAAAATCAATAAGCAAATGAGCCGGGCCTCAAGGGGCTGGAAACGATCTGTTAATTCTTTATACAATAGCTAATATAAACGCCGGACGGCAGGCCCCGCTGCCAGTTTGGAATAAAATTAACAAACCGTTATCTGTCCGGTTTTACACTCCGTAAACCGGCACACAAGGAGAAAAAATGAACCCCAAGTACGAAGCTTTGCTGAAGGAAAAAATGTCCGATCAGAGCTATGCACGTTTAACAGCCTTAAACAACCAGAAACTGTTCGACTTTGTCGGTGAATTTGCCGAACACTGCGAACCGGCCAGCATTTATGTGGCCGACGACAGCCTGGAAGATGAACAATACGTCCGGCAGCAGGCACTGGCCAAAGGCGAAGAACATCAGCTGGCCAAAAACGGCCAGACCATTCACTGGGACGGCTACAACGACCAGGCCAGGGACAAAGTGAATACCCGCTACATTGTCTACCCCGAAAACCTGGAACGGATGAAGTCGCTTAATTCCATTCCCTACGACGAGGGATATAAAGAAATTATGGGCATTGCCAAAGGCATTATGAAAGGCAAGGACGCCATTGTAAAATTCTTTGCCGAAGGCCCCACAGACAGCCCCTTCACCATTCCCTGCGTGCAGTTCACCGACTCCTGGTACGTTGCGCACTCCGAATCCATTTTGTACCGCAAAGCCTACAGCCACTTCAAAAACATGAAAGACAGCGAAAAAGACGACTTTTTCCGCTTCATCCACTCCGCAGGAGAACTGGACGAAAGAGGCTGTACCGTCAATCTGGACAAACGCCGCATCTACATGGATACCCAGAACAACATTGTGTATTCCATGAACGACCAGTACGCCGGTAACTCGGTGGGCCTGAAAAAACATGCCATGCGCCTGTCCATCAATAAATCCGGTCATGAAGGCTGGCTCTGCGAACACATGTTTGTTATGGCTGTTGTCAATCCCGACACAAAAGAAAAAACCTATTTTACCGGCGCCTATCCTTCAGCCTGCGGTAAAACTTCCACCGCCATGGTTCCCGGAGAACAGGTTGTCGGAGACGACATTGCCTACTTCCGAACCTGAAGAAACCCCAGGAGCTTATTTTTTCCAATGTTCTGCGGGGAAATGACAATGAACCCTACTGGCTGGGTATGGGCGAAACAACTCCCGGCGAAGGCAGCAACCATCACGGTGCCTGGAAAAAAGGCCAGAAAGACGAAAACGGCAAGGAAGTGGGTATTGCCCATCCCAACAGCCGCTACACCATGCGCCTGGACTACCTGGCCAACTTTGACAAAGAAGGCTTTGAAAGCAAGAAGGGTGTCAAGGTTTCCGGTATTCTTTACGGCGGACGGGACAGCGACACAACTGTGCCTGTAGAAGAATCGCCCAATTACGCCAGCGGTATTCTGCTGAAAGCCGC
>PDRU01000044.1 GCA_002748225.1 Spirochaetales bacterium
AAATACGCGGCATAACTTTGCACGCCTCCTTCTGCCGGAACTTCCCGGAGCCGCAGCTCTTTCCTGGAGGGAAAAGTTTCACGGACGTACGGCCGAATACACTCCGCCGCCGGCCTCTTCCGGAGCCGCCCTCCGCAGCAAATGTGTTTTTCTGCTGCCGGAAACCTTCATGAACCTTTCCGGCAAATCCGTGGCGGCCGCCGCCCGGTTTTACAAACTGGAAACACGGGAAATACTGGTTATCCATGACGATCTGGAACTGCCCTTCGGCACATCTCAGAGCCGCCCGGGCGGAGGGCTCGGGGGACATAACGGTCTGCGCTCCATCCGCAACAGTCTGGGTACTGCTGATTTCTATAGGCTGAGAATGGGCATTGGACGTCCTGAACGGGGTACGGTGCCCTCATGGGTACTCGGACGCTTTGCTCCGGACGAAGAAGCGCGGCTGCCAGCCATTCTCACTGAGGCCGCCCGGACATTTCTGGACATGCTGCAGCAGCAGTAACAGCCTCAAGCCGGAAGTTGTCCGCAAATGCCGGTTTGAGGACTGCTGGTTTGAAGACTGCCGTCTTTAGGTCTTAATATAATACCGTTTTAGTAATAGAACTAAAGTAAAGAAGGGAGGCCGTACTCAATGAGCTTTATTAAAACATCGAATTCAGCAAGGTGCACCACTTAAGCAGCCTGATTAATTTTAACCAGGGACGTGTGAACATTGTAATAGGTGAAAATCCTCAAATAACTCTCAAAGCCGGAAAAACCGTAGTAATGCCGGCCGATATTCCCCACGCCCTTTCGGCGCCGGAGCAGTTCAAAATGCTGCTGATTCTTGTCAAACCTTAAGACGCATGAAAAACATTACCCCTGCCGTTACGCATGTGCTTTCCGAGCTTATTGAAACCGAAGCCGGTGTGGTCGGCAGCCGGACACTGGCCCAGGAAGACTCTTTCAGTCTGACCATTTTCGGATTCGGCGCTCAAGGACCGTATGCACCGGCTGGTAATCAGCCTGCTCAAAGATACGCCGGCCTCCATTGTCTACGTAACCCATAACGCGGACGAACTCCCGGAAATGACCAACCGGATTCAGACCATCAATGCGTCGGGAAGGCTGGAGAAAGAGGGTATGGGCACTCTCAGTAACATTGCGCAGTCTAACCCGGTTAGTTACAGCTAAATCATTATATATAATAGAATTAGAAGTAACTAATTGTTTCAATCAGCGAGAAAGACGATGCCCGGTTTATTGATGCAGCGGCATGCACAAGCTGCGGCGCCTGCGCTGAAGTATGCCCCAGTGAGTGCATTGCGGCCGGCTGATTACCGTCAATACCGCACAGTAATGCAAAAACCGCCGGCAGCTCCGGCGGTTTTATTTTTTTCTTCCAAAGATCTGCTACACTCTCCGTATGAACTCAAACCCGCTTCTTCAAACCATCCATAACCGTAATGAACTCTACCGGACCATCCGGAATTACTTTAATTCCCGCGGCTATCTTGAAGTACATACCCCTCTGCTGGCTTCCAGGCCCATACCGGAATCGCATATTGAGCTGTTCCGTACCGAACGCCGCTTTTCTGACGGAACAAGTAAGCCGCTCTACCTGCTGCCCTCCCCGGAACTGGGCATGAAGCTTCTTCTGGCTTCCGGCTCCCCCTCGCTCTATCAGATATCGCCCTGCTTTCGCAACGGTGAACAGCTCGACAGGTGGCACCGTCTGGAATTTACAATGCTGGAATGGTACCGCCTGGAAGCCGAAGCTGATGACAATATAAAGGAAACGCAGCAGCTTTTAGAGGCATGCGCTCAATCCATTCCCTTAGCCGGCAGGGCGCGCGAAGCATTTTCAGAACTCACTGTTATGACAATGGAAGAAGCTTTCCGTGAATTTGCCGGCTTTTCTCTGGAAAACGACCTGCGCGGCGCCGGACTGGCTCAGTCAGCGCCATGGGATAAGGAATATCCGGCGGCTCTGCGAACGGCCGCTTCCGTGCTCTCCAAACGGCTCAGTGAACGCGGTATGCCATCCGGTGCTCCCGGGGAAGACGCTGCCGATCTCTTCCACCGCCTTTTTTTAACCCTGGTTGAAGACCGTCTTCCCCGGGAGCATCCCCTTGTCCTGAAAAACTGGCCGTCTCTTATTCCCACTCTGGCCAGACGCATACCGCACACTCCGTGGGCAGACCGCTGGGAACTCTACATTCACGGTGTGGAAGTGGCCAACTGCTACGGAGAAGAAAACTCCCGTAAAGCTCTGGAGAGCTACTGGGAAAATGAAAAGGCGCAATACAAAACGGAAGATGAATCCGGAGAGTGGATTCAGCGTGTTTCGGAAGGTATGCCGGCCTGCTCCGGCGCTGCAATGGGCCTGGACCGTCTTCTGGCGCTTTTACAGGGCAGTGACAGCCTGAAAGGGGTGGACCTTTTCCCTTTTCTTGAATTATGATGCCGCAGGAATAAACTATGAGTATAATTAAAGCCGGTGCCATAGCAAAAGGCACCTATCTTCTGGAAAAAAACGAGCCTTTCGTTGTAACCGAAAGGGAATTTGTGAATCCCGGCAAGGGTTCAGCTTTTGTCCGGCTGAAGATTAAGAACCTCAGAAGCGGGGCAGTTCTGAAAATTACGCACAAAAGTCAGGACAACTGCGAAGAGATCGATGTGGATGAAGTGGAATCGCAGTTTCTCTACTCTGACGGAACAGCCTATCATTTTATGGACTCTTCCACTTTTGACCAGTTTGAAGTTCCCATGACCGCACACGAAGACGCGCAGTATTTCATGCTGGAAGGGGAAAGTTTCAAACTGACCCGCTGGCAGGGAGAAACACTGGATATCCGTCTTCCTCCCAAGAAAGACCTTATTGTTGCCGAAGCGGAAGAAGCTGTTAAGGGCGATACGGTAACAGGCGCCACAAAATACGTTATTACCGAAACCGGATTAAAGGTGAAGGTTCCCATTTTCATCAAACAGGGTGAAAAGATAAGAATAAGTGTGGACACCAAAGAGTACCAGGAACGTATCAACGACTGATCCGGCCTTCCCCACTGAAGATTACATTAACCGCCGCACCCGGTTCCGTTTTGACGGCTGCAGTATTCAGATGGATCTGTCTCTGGGCCTTTTCAGCAGTGCCGGAATAGACGCCGGTTCGTCCCTTCTTCTTAAAACCCTGGTTCACTCTGTTGAACTGGATAAGCTGAAGAGCATTCTGGATCTGGGCTGCGGCGCGGGTACTCTGGGGCTGGCACTGGCGGCCCGCTGTCCGCAGGCACAGGTTCAAATGACAGACCGGGATGCCATGGCGGCCGCTTTCAGCAGGCACAACGCGTCTCTAAACAAACTGCAGAACATACAGACTGAATGCCGGCTGCTCACGGAAGAAGCCCCTCAGCCTTTATGGGATCTGACTGTGTGTAATTTTCCGGCCAAGGCGGGAGAACCTGTCCTGAAGGCCGCCCTGGCCCGTCTGATGCAGCTTCCCGCTCCTGAAGGCCGCTGTGCCCTGGTTATTGTTCATACCCTGGCAGACCGCTGCAGGGAATTGATAAGTGAAGCAGGCGGAACAATTCTTCTGGAAGAAAGCTCAAAACAGCACACCGTTTACCATTTCCGGCTCAGTGAATCCGGTATTCGCCCGGAAGATTTTAAAGAAGCCCCTTTCCCCGCGCCCTACTTCCGCCGCAGAGGTGAATTCCGCCTGGGACACACCCGGTACGAAGTGGACACGGTATGGAACATTGCGGAATTTGATCATCTTTCGTGGAGCACCGAACTTATGGGTTCGCTTCTGGACAAAAAACCGCAGAAAGGCTCCATGGTATTCTGGGAGCCGGGACAGGGGCATCTTCCGGCAGCTGTCTGCCGCCGCAGGGGCGCGCGGACCAAAAAAATTCTGATAGCCGGACGGGACCGTCTGGCACTGCTGAACAGCCGGCACAACCTGAGCCTTCAGTCTCCCGGAATACCCGTAGAAATTCAGGCTCTGTCCGCGCCGCAGCAGCTCAAAGACATTCTTCCTGCGGAAGAAACAGATTTTCTGCTGACACATATTACCCCGGTTACCCGGAGCCAGTGGACAGCGCCCCTCAGGGCTGCCGCGGCCGGCATAGTAAAACGGGGGGGTATCTGGGCGGTATTCGGCAAAAGCTCCGACATGGCCGCGCTGACCAAAACAAGCAAAGGCTGGACAGCTCTGGCCGATAAGCGCACCCGGGGCAGCCGGGCCATTATTTACAGACGCAACAGCTAAACATTCTCTGTGCCGATTAACGGCACCGCGCCGTCACTTCCGGAATCCATTTCCATCTCCGCATTCTGCTCAGGCGCCGTATGCAGAACACGCTGGGGAAACGGTATTTCCACATTGTTGTCCCGAAACGCACGCCATATTTCCAGATTTATCCAGCTGAAGGCCCGGGCGCCGTCCGCGGCATTACGGATCATGGTACGCAGCTGCATGGTAATACCGGAATCGGCAAAATTCTTCACACGCACATCAACTTCCGTTGAGGTGTCATGCCAGGGATTCCGGGCTCCCACATCTTTCATAATGGATATAACTTCATCCAGATCAGAGTTGTAAGACACATCTACTTCGTTTTTAATAACGACACGGGGATCTTTGTAGCTGAAGTTATGAATAGCCCCGCCGGTCAGCTGGCTGTTGGGTATAATAAGGGTTTCGTTTTCAAACGTTACAAGTTCGGTGTTGAGCAGCCGGATATGCCGGATAATACCGTCGTAGGTACCGGCAATACGGATTCGGTCGCCTTCCTTGACAAGCCCCATGGTAATAAGTGTAATACCGGCAAAAAAATCGGCCACAAGAAACTGGATACCAAAACCAATTCCAATACCCAGAACTCCCAGAATAACTCCGATAATGGAAAGATCAATTCCCACCAGAGTAAAACCTGTAAACACTACCAGAACAATAACGGCGTAGCGTATAAGCCGGCCCAGGGAAAACGCCCTTTCAGCACCCAGATTAAAACGTTTCAGAATACCCGCACTGACACTCCGGCTCACCAGAGCTCCCAGCCATTTTGCCGCAATGACAACAGGTATAATTAAAAGAAGAGACACAACGGAAATACTTGTTTTTCCGCTAGTAAAAAACGGCTTGTTCAGTATGCCGAAGAAATGCACAACTCCCGCCCAGGCCTGAATTCCCATAAGCGAAAAAAACGAAAGCACGGCTCCTGCCAGAATAATAATCCGCGCAATTCTCCGGAACCACTTTTCAAACACAGCCCGCCGGGACTCTTCAGAAACGGAAGATTTAAGTATTCGGCGCATAACAATCCGCAGAATAAAAGAGGCCAGCAGCAAAGCGGTTACAGGTACCAGAAAGAGAAAAACCAGTTCCTTCAGGGAAAAAGGGAGTGTCCTCTCTCCGATAAGAATACGCGTTGTCCATATTTTTTCAAAATTCATTCAGGCCCGGCCTCCCCAGAACCGCCATGCCAGGAGTATCAAAAGAACAAATCCGGCCATAAATTTGTACGCAATGGCCGCGGCCTTGCCAATAACAGCCCCGA
>PDRU01000241.1 GCA_002748225.1 Spirochaetales bacterium
AGCTTCCGGCAGCAGCCCCCGGGAAACAGGGGCCGTTTCCGCTGATAAAGTCTGCTCTTCCAGCACAGCCGTTTCTCCGGCCGGCCGCACATTTTCGGCGTGCAGTGCCGCGGGAACAATCAGCAGCAGAAAAAAAAGCAGGGCACATGCCCTCTGACGCGCAGATACGCTGCCCGGCACTGCTTTGCCCTGAGGTTTTCCGGAAATAATATTCATCATCAGTCTTCGGTCTGTTCCTTGAGTTTCTTTTCCAGAGAGCGGATACGTTTGGCAATATCGTTCATTCGGAATTCCATAGAGTTGAGAATCCAGAACTGAAAGTGGTTTACCTTCTGCTGGGTATGAATCATAAACACAATCTTGACAGAAACCAGCAGCACACCCAGTTCCAGTGACAGGTTGGCGGGTATGGCATGTGTTATCACTTCCAGAAGAAAGAGCCCGAGAATCAGAACCAGAAAAGTAATGTTAATCCAGGTGTCTTTCTTGGAAAACGACTGTCCGCCTATACGCCCCAGAATATCGCGGAGTTTTTCCCTTTCCGCTTCGAATTCTTCCAGTTCTCTCAGAAGCTCTTCCCGGGAAGCGTCTTTACTGCGATGCGTGTTTCTCTTCATGGAGCCCATTATACGGCAAAAGAGTATTTTGTTGCAGACAGAGAGGGCGGACTTGAGCGCAATCTGATTATCCGTTAACATTTTCTCTATTCCGGTCTGCGTTTGCGGACTTTCTCTGGAGTTTAATATGAAATCTACTCAGGTTACCGATGGCATTTACCGCCTGTCAGCCAATATGGAAGACATTCTTTTTGAGGGACTCTGGCCCATACCCAACGGTGTTGCCATGAATTCCTACATAGTCGTGGCTCTGGATTCCATCGACTACGTTATTGTCAACCACATGGAGCCCGATCATTCCGGCTGGCTGGAGGATTTTAAAAAAATCCGTCCCGATTTTACCATTGTGACCAGCAAAAAAGCGGTTCCGCTCATGAAGGCTTTCTTCGATATTACCAACGACATTATGGTTGTGGGTGACGGCGACACGCTGGATTTGGGCGGCGGCCGTGTTCTGGCTTTCGCGGAAATTCCCAATGTGCACTGGCCCGAAACCATTGCCACCTTCGATACCCTTTCGGGCACCTTAATGCCCTAAGCGATGAGCAGATTGATTTTTTTGAACAGGAGGCCATTCGTTACTACGCTACCATTGTGGCGGCCTTTTCCATGCCTGTACAAAAGGCCATTAAAAAGTGTGAACCGCTGCCCATTAAAATAATAGCCCCGGGACACGGTATTGTCTGGCGGAAAAATCCCATGAAAATTGTAAACGATTACCTCCGCTACGCGTCCTATCAGAAGGGGCCCTGCGAAAATGAAGTTACTTTAATCTGGGGCAGCATGTACGGGAACACTGAAATGGGTGTGAAACCCGCGGTGGAAGCTCTGGAAAAAGCCGGCATGAAGGTGCGTTTACACCGGGTGCCTGAAGATTCCTGGGGCGACATTCTGACATCTGTGTGGAGTTCCACCGGAATTGTTCTGGCCATGCCCACATACGAGTATAAAATGTTCCCGCCCATGGCGGCGGTTCTGGAAGAAATGGGCCGCAAGAAAGTGCATAACCGCAAGGTTTTCCGTTTCGG
>PDRU01000045.1 GCA_002748225.1 Spirochaetales bacterium
TGTTTCCTGTTCGGATAAAATTATTATTGACCGCATTCGTAAAGTTGTTGAAAAATCAAATAATCAGTTTCTTCTGCAGTTTCCCTCTTCGGAAAAGGCTATACTGGAACGGCTGAATTTTGAACTGCCCGAGCTGGTTATTATTAATTTCTCTGACACGGGACTGAGTTCTGAGTATCTGCGCGATCAGATTCTTCAGGATTCCTGGCTGCACAACTTTGGTATAGTTGGTCTGTATGACCGCAAGGCCAGCAAGGAAGAAGAAATACTCCAGGCCAATAAAGATATTAACCTTCTTGCCCTTATTGATTTTTCCCGTATTGAGAGTCATCTGGGAAAAACCCTGCATATTATAAATCAGAACCGGCAGCTGATATTTCAGGGATTTCTGGCGGATAAACTGGTTAACCGGATGACCGGCTCTTTTCAGATTGACAACCTGGATTATCTGGTGTCGCCGGTATACGGAGGTTTGCTGGCTATCAGCCTGGTCCGCATGGGTAAAATTCCGGCGGAAGACAGACACAGCGTTCAGATGGGGCTCAGTGAACTGGTTCTTAATTCCATTGAGCACGGAAACTGCGGTATCAGTTACGCTGAAAAGAGCGACTGGCTGGCTACGGGAGAATCCATTTATGAACTCATTGCCGAGCGCTGCAAAGATCCGGCCGTAGCCCGGAAAAAAGTCCGTCTTTCCTGGGACTTCAGCGAAAGCCAGGCCCACTTCATAATACGTGATGAAGGAAACGGTTTTGATGTTATGGCGTTTCGTGACAAGCTTAAAACAGATTCCCGGGACAGACTGCACGGACGGGGCATAATGATGGCTCAGATGGCTGCCAGCCGGCTGTATTACAACAAAAAGGGAACCCAGGTTTCCATGATTGTAAAATTCAAGCAGGATGTAGCAAACGCGGCACCGGCCGGTTTTTCTCAGGAAGAACTTATACAGGTTAAACCCGGAGAGGTTCTGATGCGTGCCGGAGAGTTCGGCGATTGTATCTATTACATATCCAGCGGGAATTTTACCGTTTATCACAGGGACAATCCTGTAGGAAGGGTTACACCTGCTGATATATTTATGGGTGAAATGGCTTTCCTGCTTAACAACGCCCGAAGCGCCACAGTGGTGGCCGATACCCCGGGAACTGTTATAAAGATTCCCCGGAAATCGTTTATTGAGGTGGTAAAGAATTATCCCCAGTACTCAATCTTCCTCTCCAAAATACTGGCTCAGAAGCTTGTGCGTTCCAACGAAAGTGTCGCAGCTGAACATCAGGCCAGTGCGCTCGGTAGCGAGAAAGAAGAAGATATGGAAATGGAAGAAGTTTCTTTCTAGGATTCTGCGCCTTCTTCCTCTTTCTGAATGACAGCCAGATTCAGCTCTTTAAGCTGCTGGATATCTACCTTGGAAGGGCTTTCATCCATGGGGCTCTGTCCCAGGGTGTTTTTGGGAAAAGCTATAACATCGCGTATGGTGTCTGCCTGAGCCATAACCATAACAAGACGGTCAAATCCCACGGCTATACCGGCGTGCGGAGGGGCGCCGTAGCGGAAAGCCTCCAGAAGAAAACCAAAGCGCTTTTCGGCTTCTTCCCGGGGGAATCCCACAATATCAAAGACACGCGACTGTATTGCCGGATCGTGGATACGGACAGAACCGGAAGCCAGTTCATTGCCGTTGAGTACCATGTCGTACAGATTGCCCAGTACGGCTCCGGGATCTTTTTCCATGCTGTCGAGGAACTGACGCTGCGGCATGGAGAACATATGGTGGGCCGGTTCCCAGGCGCTGGTTTCTTCATTTTTCTCAAACAGGGGAAAATCCAGAACCCAGCAGAAGCGGAAATCTCCCGGAGAGGTCAGGTTCAGAATTTCTCCCAGACGGGAACGGACAGCACCCAGAGATTCAACAGCGCATTTCCAGCCGGCACCCATAAGCAGAATAAGATCGCCGGGCTGCGCGTTTAATTTTTTGCATATTGCTTCAGACTGGGGGGCAAAGAATTTGGCAACTCCTCCGTCCAGTCCTTCGGATGTTACTTTCATCCAGGCAAGGCCTTTGGCGCCCCGGCTTTTGGCCACATCTTCCAGCTCTGAAATTTTCTTGCGGGAAAAACTGTCCGCGCAGTTTTTGGCGGTAAGGGCTTTGACCGCGCCTCCGGCTTCCAGAACAGACTTAAACACACTGAAGTCGGACTGTTTTGCAAATTCTGCAAAGTCGGTCATTTCCATTTCAAAGCGCAGATCCGGCTTGTCCGAGCCGTAACGGTCCATGGCCTGCTGCCAGGAGAGGCGGGGGAAGGGAAGGGGAATGTCAATATTCAGCACATCCCTGAATGTGCGCTGCATCATTCCCTCGGCCAGTTCCAGTACGTCTTCCCTGCCTGCAAAGCTCATTTCCAGGTCGATCTGGGTGAATTCAGGCTGACGGTCACCCCGGGCGTCTTCGTCGCGGTAACAGCGGGCCATCTGATAGTAACGGTCGGTACCGCCGGCCATAAGGATCTGTTTATAGAGCTGCGGCGACTGCGGAAGGGCGTAAAAATGTCCGGGATTAATACGGGAGGGGACGAGGTAGTCTCTGGCGCCTTCGGGCGTGGATTTTATAAATGTTGGTGTTTCAATTTCCCAGAAGCCCTGTTCGGTCAGATAATTTCTTACCGCCCATGTGGTTTTATGGCGCAGTTCCAGTCTCTGGCGCATTCCCGAGCTGCGCAGGTCCAGATAGCGGTATTTCAGGCGGAGATTTTCGTTGGCCTCGTCGCCGTCTATCATAAAGGGCAGGGGCGGGCAGGTGTTCAGGATGTCCAGGCTTTTTATACCCAGTTCCACCTCTCCGGTGATCATGTCTTTGTTGATCATTCCCTCCGGACGCGCGCGCACTGTTCCGGTTACAGCAATGCAGTACTCCATTTTCAGTTCTTCCGCTTTGGATTTCAATTCCTGAGGTGCGTCTTCGTCAACAACGGTCTGCGTTATGCCGTAACGGTCGCGGAGGTTTATAAAGTGAATACCGCCATGGTTTCTGCTGCGGTGTACCCAGCCGTTGAGGGTTACTGTTTTTCCGACATGTTCTATTGTTAGTTCGCCGCAAGTGGCGCTGCGCCTGTTTTGTTCCATAGACAGGATATTACACGGAGCAGGGCTTTTGTATAAGTAGGCAGTGCCGCGGCTCCTTCCAGGCCGCTTCAAACGCCTTCCGCCGGCGTCCTGCCGGCTCCTCCTCCCTGTTCGGTCGGCGGCGTTTCTTTTTCCGCTTTTCCGGGAAGGCTTTTTTTGTTAAAAGGGGAGCTTTTCAGCCGAATGAGGGAAGTTTAATATTACTTTGGCAATCGGCAGCGACAGCATCAGACAGCCATGGAAGACGAGAGGGAAGCCATACTTGCGCAGGATAACACGAAGTGAAAGTCCGCGGTTTGACGGCCGGAGCAAAGAGGGGCGGACACAGAGCCTGTGAGGCAGGCCATAAGAAGGAGTGAACGAAGTTGCTGATCAAGCAGCGTATTTACTGAACATAGATCCGTTGAAGTAAAGGAGTGAAAGAATGAAAGCTAAAAAAATTCTATTGATAGGTATTTTCTTTATTTTGCTTTACGGGTGTGTAAAACAGAGGCAGGAAAGAATACAGGATAGTATGGAGCAAGCCAAAAAACTGGCTATTGACGGGAATTATCGTGAAGCGCTTAAATTTCTTGAAGAACACATTAAAGAAAAAGACAGAGATACCTGTTATTACCTTTACCATGGCTTGTATCAGGAGTTAGATGACGTTCTCTATTATCTTCCACGATACCATGAGGATTATCTGAAAGCTTATGAGCTGGATCCTGAAAATTACGATGTGCTTCTTCGTCTTGGATTATCCTATGAGCTTCTCAATGACTATGAGAAAGCGGTTTCTTATCTGGAGGAGGCAGTTAGATTATATCCTCAAAGTAATCGAACAGATTCTAATCCATATGGAAGCCTTGCAATAGCATATCTGGAGACTGGACATTATGAAAAGGCATATAACACGAATGAATATGCAATTAGCTTGTCGCCGGATAATGCTTGGAATTATCTGCGGAAAGGTCTCATTCTTTCCCATTTGAAGGGGCTTAATCCTCTTGTCGAATATTACAAGAAAGCCTGTTATATGGATCCGGACAATATTGAGTTTCCTAAATATTATGGAAACCGGCTTATTGAGATGGGCTTGTATGATTTAGCGATAGAACACTTTAATAAGTTTCTGGCTATCGATGAAGAATACTACTGGGCATATGCTGATTTAGGGTATATAAAGATGGCCCAAGGTGACCTGGAAGGCGGGAAAAGCCTTTTGGATAAAGCGACAGCGATTTTTTCTAATGATCCTTTAATCCTGAAGTATTTGGGCTTTTATTATCACTTTTCCGGCTTGGAGCAGGAATCCTATGATTATTATTCAAAGTACCGTTTAAGTATGGAAAAGAGTGTGGTTATTTTAAAGATTCATTCAGAGAAAGAATTTATTGATTACTTCTCCCCAGCAGCTCAACACTCACCAGTTCTGTCCGTTCCGTCCAAAAAAATAATTGAAGGAGAGTAAATCCTTAAACTTAATGCGCTCTATGGTAAAGACAAAATGCCGGTAAAACAGCAAAGCAGCGCATCGGCCATTGCTTGCAGGCTTTAGCTGATTTACAATTATAAGCATGGCAGACCCCATCCCCAATAGAAAGCATAAAGATTCGGTCTTTATCGATCTTTTTCAAACTGATGAAACAGCCCGGCAAAACTTTATTTCCCTCTACAACGCCCTGCACGATACGCCGCTGCCTCCTGATGCCTCAATTAATCCCATCCGTCTGGAGCAGGTTATGTACATGGCCTTCAGTAACGATGTCTCCTGTCTGGTGGAAGATAAGATCATCGTACTGGCCGAACACCAGTCCACAATTAACGAAAACATGCCCTTGCGCTTTCTGGAATACGTGACCCGTCTTTACGAGCAGATAATGGACAAGGAAAGCCGCTATCACCGGAAA
>PDRU01000046.1 GCA_002748225.1 Spirochaetales bacterium
AAATGACAACCGGCAGAAAAACGCTGGCGCCAAGATCCAAAAAGAATTGTACAAAAGTTTGAATTCCTTCCATAACTGCCTCCTGTATTAGATATTACACGCCGATGAAATTATTGCAACAATAAAATGAAAAAATATTTCATTCCAGGCATTTCCAGGCATTACAGGAGAAAGGAAAACGGCTAGTCCTGCGGCACCTGCCCGCCGGAAAAAACAATACTGCCGAGAGGCCTGCGCTGCCGCGGTTCAGTTTCCATTGCCCTTTTGTTTTCAGGCACAACATCAGCTGAAGCCGGCCAGCCCACCGCCGCCGCGGTAATAACGGCAAAATCATCGGGAATGGAAAAATCGGTGCGGAGTTTCTTTCCGTCAAAACCGGCCATCTGATGAAAGGCCAGCCCGCAGTCGGCGGCCTGAAGGGCCATGGCATAGGCGGCCATGCCGGCTTCATACTTTGCCCAGGGATGCTCTCCCTTCCCTCCGGGGCGGCTTGTGCGCGCCATAACAAACAGCAGCCGGGGCGCGTTCAGAGCCCAGGCATTACCCGGCATTAAACACTCACGGGCTTTTCCCAGAGCCTCCGGGTTTTCCGGACCGAAGGAAAGGAAACGCCAGGACTGCACATTCATGGCCGAAGGCGCCCAGCGGGCGGCTTCGAAGAGTCTGTCAAGAATCTGTTTATCTACGGGCCTGTCCGCGTCAAACGCGCGCGTACTCCACCGCCCGGCAATTAAAGGATGAATATCGTTCTCCAGAGGCTCGGGCCTTAAAACAGGTACTGTATTCTTATTCACTGAATTGAACTCCTTTAAACCGCCACAGGCACAAACTGAAAGGTTCTGACATCAAAAAGGCCCCGCGCCGTGAGTTTTAAATCGGGAATAACAGGCAGAGCCAGAAAACTCAGAGGCATAAAAGGATCCAGCTCTCCCCGGACACCCAGATGTTCATGCGCCAGAACGCTCAGTTCTTCCAGCTTCCGGACTGTTTCCTCTGCAGGGGTATCCGACATTAAACCGCCCAGAGGCAGCGGCAGCGTTCCAAGAGACTTCCCGCCCTTTGCCGCCACGGATATGCCGCCGCCGCAGGCTCTCAAACTTTCCAAAGCTGCCAGAATAGCGTCATCGTCATCGCCCACGGCAATCAGGTTGTGCGAATCATGGGCAATGCTGGACGCGGCAGCTCCGTTTTTCAGGCCGTACCCCTGCACAATACCCACTCCTGTCAGACCGCTGGCGCGGTGCCGTTCAACAACCACAAGTTTCAGCAGATCCCTGCCGGGATCGGGAACAAAGAAGCCGTTGTCATCGGTGGGAACATCCAGTTCCAAAGCTCCGGTCAGCAGGGAACCGGCTGTCATTTTAATAACCCGGGCCCGGCCTTTGGGAATATGCAGATTGAGTTTATCCCTCTTTAGAGCTGCCGTCTTTACGGTATCCAGTACAGGTGAATTATCACATTGGGGCAGAGCCTTCAGCAGCTTCCCTTTCCGGGCTACAGGTTCTCCGCCCTGAAAAACTTCCAGGGCACGGAAGTCGGCCAGTTCACCTTCCAGTACCACAAAATCCGCGCGCCGTCCGGGAGCCAGGGCCCCCCTGTCATTCAGGTTGTAGGTTTCCGCCGCGTTCAGAGTAGCCAGCCGCACCGCTTCAACAGGATCGAATCCCATACCAGCCGCTTTCCGGATATTAAAATCTATATGCCCCTCTTTCATAATATCGTTGGGAAGTTTGTCATCCGTACAGAAAGCACAGCGGCGGGCAGTCCGGGAATTCACCTCGGGAATAAGTGCTGCCAAATCCCGGGCGGCCGTACCTTCCCGGATAAGAATTTTCATACCCAGCTGCAGGCGTTCTTTCATTTCCTGCGCGGCAGCACACTCATGATCCGTACCAATACCCGCCGCGCTGTAGGCGGTCAGCTGTATTCCGCAAAGCCCCGGGCTGTGTCCGTCCACATGTTTGCCGTGTTCCCGGGCCATGGCAATTTTAGCCACCATGGATTCATCAGCCGCGGCCACAGCCGGATAATCCATTACCTCTCCCAGCCCCAGTACACGGGGATGATCAATGAGTTCTGCCAGATTCTCCGCTTTCAAAACCGCTCCGGCATCTTCAAACGCCGTAGCCGGAACACAGGAGGGAAGCATAACAAATACCGACAGAGGCACATTCTCCGAAGCATCCAGAATCCACCGTATGCCGTCCAAACCGCAGACATTGGCTATTTCATGCGGATCGGCCACCACCGTTGTGGTGCCCCGGGGAACCGTCAGGGAAGCAAATCCGGCAGGACCGTGCAGAGAGCTTTCAATATGCACATGGGCATCAATAAGCCCGGGAACCACCAGACGTCCCTGCACATCATGCTCAGTTTTTCCCCTGTATCTTCCTGACGGTCCTAAAGCCGCAATCCGGCCCTGATAAACCGCCATGTCGCCTTCCACCAGCTCTCCGGAAAAAACATCAAGAAAACGTCCGTTCTTTACAAGAAGATCGGCAGGTTCCCTTCCTGAAGCAACGTGAATAAGCGAAGAAATATACTGAATCATACTGAGCCCTCCAGTGCGGCATTCCCGGCAAACGGAAATGTCTTCACTCAGTATAACCCAGGAATTACAGAGACGGGAGAAAAATATGCATTTCAGTTTTTACGCAGTCCTTCAAGAAAGGCTTCAAGAACCTGAAGAGTGTTTTTGGGGTCAACCATATTCAAAATAGCCAAACGGAACATGTAGGCCTGAACAAGATCCATAATATTCAACGCGGTTTCTTCCACCGGAACAGGGCGGATTTCTCCGTTCTTTATTCCCTGCCTGAGCATACGGCGGATCAAATGATCCAGTTTAACGGTTCTGCGGCGGATCTCCGTCGGGAAATTCAGATCATCCCGGCGTTTCTGAACAACAAAATCGCCCAGACTGGTAATGAAGTCGCGGCTGTACCAGCACCGAAGTACAATATCAGAGGTAAAACGCTGAATCTGCGCCAGCATGGACCCGGTATGATTCAGGGCATTTTTGTAGCTGGAAAACATCTTGTCCGTGTAGTACTTTACCGCGTAAGTAAAAATTTCTTCCTTGTCGCGGAAATACAGATACAGCGTAGGACGGGATATTCTGCACACCTCGGCCAGCTGCGAAAGACTGGTATTCTGATACCCGTTTTCGGCAAACAGCCGGAAGGCCGCTCTGAGAATGCTGACTTTTCTCTGTTCATGGTCAATTATTTTCGGCACTGGTATAACTAATAACCTTTTTCAGCAATAAAATGAAGCCCTGTACACAGGGAAATTGCCTTAAAACCCGCGGAAGACTGCTGCTGCCGCGGGCTTTACCGAATAAGCCCTACCCCAGAGTATCCACTTCAGCATTGTAATCAATGCCGTCCCAGTCAAAACCATGCATCCGCATAAAGTCCTGCCGGAAACCGGCAATATCAGTCTTCTGTTCCAGATTTTCGGTTGTTACCGAATCCCAGCGGGCAGAAACTTCAGACTGAACATCTTCACGCATTTCCCAGTCGTCCAGACGTACCAGGCCTTCAGCGTCACGGACAGTTCCCCCGGACCCGTAAATTTTCTGCGACAGCATGCGCTGCATCTGTTCAATACAGCCCTCATGAATTCCTTTTTCCTTCATCACCATGTAAAGCAGCGAAATATAAAGAGGAACCACGGGAATAACCGAACTGGCCCGGGTAACAACGGCTTTATTAACCGAAACAAACGCCTCACCGCCGTCCGCAGACAAAAACTGATTCAGTTCCACCGCAGTCTTCTCCAGATGCTTTTTGGCTGACCCTATGGTTCCGTCCCTGTAAACGGCAAAAGTAATTTCCGGGCCAATGTAGGAATACGCCACTGTCTTGGCAGCCGGCGCAAGAACACCGGCTTCCTTGAGGGCCTTAACCCACAGCATCCAGTCCGCACCGCCCATTACTTTAACGGTAGTGGCTTCCTCTTCTCCTTCGGCAGGTTTAACAGAAGCCGTATCAACGGTTCCCTTCAGAAAATCAACAGATTTAGCCGTGTAAGTTTTTCCCAGAGGCTTCAGAACCGACCTGTACTGTTCGCCGGTATCGGGATCTGTCCGGACCGGAGACGCAATGGAATACACCACAAGATCGACAGCGCCAAAGAGCTCTTTAATTTTCCCAATAACCTCTTTCCGGGTTTCATGCGAAAAAACATCGGCATTAATGCTTTCGGCAGTCAGACCGGCTTTCCGGGCCGCTTCATCGAAATATTTATTGTTGTACCAGCCGGGACTGGCCGGCTTGCGCTCTGTGGGAGCCCTTTCAAGAGAAACATTCAGGGTACCGGCTCCCCCGCCGAATGCGGCAGCTATACGGGTTGCCAGACCATAACCGTTCGAACCGCCCAGAACCAGAACCCTTTTGGGCATATCAATGGGCGGCTGACTTTTAACATACGCAATTTGTTTATCAAGTGATTTTTTCAAACCGCCCGGATGGGCTGTCAGGCATACGCCGCCTATTATTTTCGGTTGGAATTTGGCCTTGTCTACTGTAGCCAGAAAAAACAGTTTGTCTCCGAGTATTCCCGACTGGGCCACACCCGCGCCTCCGCACTGGGCCATGGACTCTACCAGAATAACACCCGGAACCACAGGATAACCGGGAAAATGCCCCTGAAAAAAGAAGTCACTGTCGGTGTATTTGCGAATACCAACTATCTTTTTGTCGGAAACCTCTACGAGCTTGTCGACAAACAGAAAGGGCTCACGGTGCGGAAGCAGCTCTTTAACATCCTTAAATTCCATTTTTTTACTCCTTGTCCAGACTGATTACGCGTCAAACTTCCTGAAAAGAAGTGTACCGTTATGTCCGCCGAAACCAAGGTTGTCGGACATAACAACTTTCAGGTCCGCCTTGCGTCCCTTATGGGGCACATAATCCAGATCACACTTTTCATCCGGCTCATCCAGGTTAATGGTAGGCGGAACAAATCCGTCACGGAGAGCCAGCAGACTGATTATAGCCTCAATACCCCCGGCACCGCCAACCATGTGTCCGGTCATGGACTTGGTGGAAGAAATGGGAATTTTATACGCGTGGTCTCCCAGAGCCTTTTTGAAAGACATGGTTTCCAGAGGATCATTGGTGGGTGTGGAAGTTCCGTGAGCGTTAATGTAATCAATATCCTCCGGCCGCATTCCGGCATCGGCGAGAGCCCATTTAATGGACCGGGCCAGACCGTTTCCTTCAACATCGGGGCTGGTCAGGTGGTAGGCATCGCAGCTCATGCCGTAACCGGCCACTTCCGCGTAAATCCAGGCCCCCCTTTCCAGAGCATGTTCCAGCTCTTCCAGAATAAGAATACCCGAACCTTCCGACATAATAAAACCGTCGCGGTCCTTGTCAAAAGGACGGCTGGCCTTCTGCGGAGTAGAATTGTATCCCATCGAAAGTGCGGTCAGTTTAACAAAACCGGCAATACCGAACGGGGTAATGGCAGCCTCCATTCCTCCGGTTACAGCCGCGTCAATCTGTCCCAGCCTTATGGCATTATACG
>PDRU01000007.1 GCA_002748225.1 Spirochaetales bacterium
GCGGAGGCGGCCGGCCGAAACTGAGACTTCGGCGGAGGTTCCCACCTGGGCACTTCATCCGGCGCGGCGGCGCGGGCCGGCTCCTCCGCAGAAGAAGAACCGCTTAACTCCCGCCTGAGCGCTTTAACGCGTCCCAGTATTTCTTCAGGCAGCATGCGCTGCGACAATCCGCACAGTCTTCCCACAAAAAGTTCCAGCTCATAACGGGGATTCAGGGAATACCGGATATCCCGGTACAGGGAAAAAGCATCCTCTCCGGCCGTTTCCAAACGCCGCACATCCCAGGCTTCCCGCAGCTCCCGGGGAAACCGTTCGGGAGCCATACCCAAAAGCGAAACCTTTTCAATACCGCAGGCCAGAAGCATCAAATTCCGCAGATAATCCGCCAATTCCGCCAGAACCTGCTCCACAGCTGTTCCCGAAGAAAGAATTTCATCCAGAATATTCAGAGCTTCCGTTCTTTCCCCCCCGGCCGCCGCGCTCAGCAGACGGGAGGCGCTTTCAAGACCCATCAGCCCCATTTTTTCGCGGATACCCTCAAGAGTAATCTTCCCCCCGGAAAACGAAAGAACCTGATCAAAAAGAGTGTAGGCATCCCGCAGAGAACCTCCGGCCTCCCGGGCAATCCAGAACAGGGCATCATCTTCAAATTCCCGTTCCATTTCTCCGGCCGCTTCCTTCAGCTTGTCCTGAATCAGTTCAGGAGCAAAAAGCCGGAACCGGAACTGCTGACAGCGTGAACGGATTGTTGCCGGTACCTTATGAACTTCCGTAGTGGCAAAGACAAAAACAATGTAGGGCGGCGGCTCTTCAATCGTTTTAAGCAGAGCGTTGAACGCGCTGTTGGAGAGCATGTGAACTTCGTCAATAATGTACACTTTCTTCCGCGAGCTCTGGGGAGCGTACAGCACTTCGTCCTTAATGCCGCGGACATCGTTCACACTGGTATTCGACGCGCCGTCAATTTCAATAACATCGGGAGAAGAACCTTTTCCAATTTCCACACAGGCCGGGCATTGACCGCAGGGTGAAGAAGTCGGACCTGATTCGCAGTTAACTGAACGGGCCAGAATACGCGCTGTAGACGTTTTTCCTGTTCCCCGCGGACCGGAAAACAAATAAGCGTGGGCCAGTTTGCCGCTGTCCAGGGCGCTGCTCAACGTGGCCCGGACAAAATCCTGCCCCACCATTTCTGCAAGAGTTTTAGGCCGCTTGCGTGTTGCTGTTACCTCAAATTCCATGGACCTCCAGTCTAGCTGGAAAGCCCGAGGCTCACAAGGTTTGATTGACAAAACCAGAGACCTGCCTGAATAATAAATGCGGAGCGGCAGACTTCTGTGGAATTACTGGTATTTATTCTGAATAAGGAAGAATTTCTCGAAGAAGTACTGGAAGCCTACGTTGAAGCCGGGGTGGAAGGAGCAACACTTCTCGACTCGGAAGGCATGGGACGTTTCCTAGCTTACGAAATTCCCCTGTTTGCCGGCTTTAAGGAATTCATGAAAGGCAACAAGCCCTATAACAAAACCATTATATCTGTTATCCGAAGCCCCAAAACAGTCAACCGGGTTAAGGAACTGGTAGATGAAGTTGTCGGCGGACTGGACGAGCCGGGAACAGGCGTTATGTTCACCATTCCGGTCCAGTGGGCCGCCGGCTTAAGAGGGGAAGACGAGGTATAAGCCATGAACACAATACACACACTTTTTTCTTCATCCAACATTCTGGTGCGTCCTGGTCTGTCCGAAAAAAAGGCTGTACTTCAGGCCATGATCCGGCAGCTGGAAAAATCCGGCACGGTTACCGATCCCGATCAGCTGCTGGCAGATGTTATGGAGCGCGAAAAACTGGCTCCTACCGCTCTGGGGCATGGATGCGCGGCACCCCACGCGTATTCTGATGCTATTACAAAAACAGAAATAACCGCGGCGGTTCTGGACAAAGGTATAGATTTCGGCGCCTCCGACGGAGAACCGGCAACATTAATTTTTCTTATGGCCGGTCCCAAAAGCGACATAAGGCTGCATTTATCCATGCTCTCCCGTCTGGCCCGGCTGCTCCACAATCAGAAAATGCGCAATGCCCTTAAACAGGTGCAGAATTCCGGAGATTTCATGGAACTGATGTCTCAATGGGAATGCTGAAATGAAAACACACTCTCTTTGGGCCCTTGTACGTTTTATTATTACAACGCTGGTTTTGTTCGGCGTATGGATTCTTTTTACCGGCAACATGCAGCTCTACCCCCTTCTGGCCGGATTGGCCGGTTCCATGCTGGTGTCGTTATTAACCTACCGGGTTTTCCTGGCCGAGCATGAAGCCTCTCTGAAATTTTTCGTGCCCAGCCCTTTTTATCTGCTGATTTTTATCTTCTACCTCATCTACAGCCTCTACGCGTCCAGCCTGAAAATGGCCCGCTCCGTTATTACCGGCCGAGCCATACCCCGGATTGTCCATTTCCGTACCCGGCTGCGCTCGGATGTGGCCCGCATGGTACTGTGCAACTCCATTACATTTACTCCGGGAACCATTACTCTGGATCTGAACGAAGATCATTTAACAGTGTACTGGTTTTTCGCCCATACACGTCATGCAAAGGCGGCCGGTGAAGCCGTTAAAGGACGTTTTGAAAAGCTGCTGAGCAAGGTGTGGATATGAGTATTCTGATGCTGACTGTCATGGAGTGGTTTTTACTGGTATGCGCGGCGTTCTGTATTCTGAGAATGCTCATTAAACCTTCGGCAGCCGACCAGCTGGTGGCCCTGAATGTCCTTTCCGGAATAGTTCTGGCCTTTCTGGTGCTCAAAGGCGTCCAGGAAAAGCGCGCGCTGTATCTGGATGTGGCGCTGGTATACGCAATTTTCGGATTTCTGGGATTTCTGGGAATTGCACGTATTCTGAAGAAACGGCTATGACTGTACGTGAAATTCTGGCTCTTGCGGCGTTTGCCGCGGGTTTTCTTTTCGGCACACTGGGGATAATCGGCCTGTTCCGGTTCCCTGATGCCTACTCCCGCCTGCAGGCCGGATCGCTTTGCGGAACCACAGCTGTCTTTTCAATTTTTCTGGGCGCTCTGGCCCTGTCTCCCGGCTGGGAAGTCAGCACACGTCTGCTGGTTATTATGGTCTTCTTTCTGATTTCCGCGCCGATAGGATCGCATATTGTACTGCGTTTTATCTGGAACTCGGGCGTCAGCCCCTGGAGTCCCCGGAGGAAACCGGAACGGCCGGAGCGGAAGCAGTCTCAGCCATGATCGTTCTTCTTCTGGTACTGATCAACATCCTGGCTCTTTATGCCATTCTGGCAAAAGATCTCATGCAGGGAGTTCTGGCACTTGCCGGCCTGAGCCTGTTTTCAACACTGCTGTTTTATATTTTTCACGCTCCCGATGTGGCCATTACCGAGGCCGCTGTGGGTACAGGCGTGTCGACCGTTATTTTTGTCTGGGCTATCCGCTCAACAGACAGCTCCGCCGAGAACCGGAAACCGCGGAAATATTACCGGATATGGGAAAACATTCTTTCCATGGTAATTGCGGGAATTGTGCTGCCTGCCGTATTCCTGATGGATACCCCATGGCCGGTTTATGCCCGGAATTATCTGGAACAGTACGGTGTTCAGGAAACCGGAGCGCAAAACCTGGTCAGTTCCATTTATCTGGATTACCGGCTTATCGATACTCTGGGAGAAACCATTGTTCTGCTGGCCGCCATAAGCGGAACCATTGCCTTAATGCACAGCAGCATTAAGAAAGACGCTATGAGCCCCGCAGATCGCGCCGGACGTTCACCTTCCACCTCCCGCGCCTCCGGCCCCAAAAGTGCAGGCCGCGCCAGCCTGCGGACCGTTCTTATGCAGGTTGCCGCCGGAAAACTGGGCCCTGTGGTACTCCTTTTCGGTATGTACGTTATGTTCTTCGGACATTTGTCTCCCGGAGGCGGATTCCAGGGCGGCGTTGTAACTGCTTCCGGCATTATCTTTCTGGCACTGGGTTCCCGGGAACATACAGACATCCGGCTGTTCCAGCCGCGCTTTCTGGCAAGAATGGAGGCTGTGGCCTTTCTAATGTTTATAATGGCTTTTCTTACAGGCATGGAAGGAACCGGCCTGTTCCGTTTTCTGCCTCTGGAAACGTCCATCATATTGATGAATTTGACTATTGGGCTCAAAGTGGGATCGGGAGTGGCGCTGATGATACTGACTATGATGAGGCCGGGTGAAAAATGATGGAACGCATTCTGATTCTAATGCTTTTTCTGACCGGTTTTGCCGGCATTGTTATTCCCCGCAATGTTATTAAAAAAATTTTCGGTCTGACTATTATTAACAGCGCGGTTGTTATTCTCTTTATAGCCGGAGGCGCAGAGTCAGGAACAAATACGCCCATTCTGGAAAAGGGAATTAAGAATGTTGTGGATCCGGTTCCCCAGGCGCTTATGCTGACAGCCATAGTTGTCGGTGTCTGTGTAACCGC
>PDRU01000008.1 GCA_002748225.1 Spirochaetales bacterium
TTTCAGGCTCTCAGAATAGCGGTGAACCGGGAGCTTCAACGGCTTGAAAAGCTGCTTCAGGCGGTTCCGGACATGCTGGCGCCGGAGGGGCGGCTGGGAATAATAAGTTTTCACTCTCTGGAAGACGGTATGGTTAAACGCCGCTTCCGGGAGCTCGATATGCGCTTTGGAGGAAGTTTTCAGGTGTTTACCCGTAAACCCCTTATGCCGTCAGATGAAGAATGCCGGCGGAATCCTTCTTCCAGAAGCGCGCGTTTCCGGGTACTGGGAAAACCTGCAGAGGGGGCTGTATGAAAAAAGTTTTTTCTTTACTGCTCCTGGCCAGTATACCCGTGCTGCTGATGCTGCAGGTTCTGCAGTCCTACCGTTATGTCCTGGAGGCGGAGGAGATCAGTGTTCTGGAGAAACTTCAGGAAGACCGCCTGGAGGAAAACCGGAAACTGATGGCCAGTATAGCTGTTTTTAATTCGCCTGAGCGGCTCTACAGAGTTGCTTCTGAAACCCTGGGTCTGAGCAGTCCCGGTCCGGAAAATGTTGTTCTTGTCCGTTTTCCTGATGCAGGGGAGGAAAAGCCGTGACCGCTGAGAAAGCCGCCCTGCTGACGGGCGGAACCCTGATGGGGAACGGCGGCGCTCAATTTCTTGGCGGCCGTGCCGATTCACGGCTGTGCCGTCCCGGTTATCTTTTTGCCGCTCTGAAAGGCGAAAACACGGATGGCGGTTACTATATTAAAGACGCCTGGTCCGCCGGGGCTTCTGTTGTTCTGGCTTCGCCGGATGCCCTGCGGCTGCTGCGTAAAGACGGCGCGGAAACGGCTCTTCCGGATGCTGAAAAAGCCCTGATTCTGGTTGATGATCCTCTGGAAGCTCTGCAGGAGCTTGCGCGGAGCATCCGCAGTGCGGCGCCGGAATTACGGGTGGCCGGAGTTACCGGCAGTAACGGTAAAACCACAACCAAAGCCATTCTGGCCACCATGCTCCGTCAGGAGATGGGCAGCGGGCTGCTGGTCAGTGAAGGGAACTATAATTCGGATATAGGCCTGCCGCTTACTCTGCTGAGCCTGGAGCCCTCTCACAGGGCGGCTGTGCTGGAAATGGGGATGAACCGGCGCGGTGAAATGGCTCTGCTCAGTTCCATTGCCCGTCCCGATGTGGCTGTTATTACCAATATCGGCACTGCGCACGTCGGCATGCTCGGTTCCCGTGAAAGTGTTGCGTCTGAAAAACGCGCCATTCTAAACGGCGCCGGCAGCGGCTCCACTGCGGTTATAGGCGCGGATGAACCCTGGGCTGAGTTCCTTTTGGAGTCTTATCCCGGTCAGGTGCGGCTTTTCGGAAAGATCGGTGAAAACGGCTGGGATTCGGCGGAAGACCGCGGACTTGAAGGCTGGAAATTAACAATTTACGGGAATGAAATTCTGTTTTCACTGCCCGGCCGGCATAATCTTTTGAATGCCATGGCCGCGGCCGAGGCAGCCCGGGCTATGGGCGCTTCGGAAGAAAGTGTCGCGGAGGGGCTGGCGGAAGTAAGGTCTGTTGAGGGCCGCATGCAGGTGGCCAGGGGCGCTCTGACAGTGATCCGCGACCACTACAATGCCAATCCTGAATCTCTGGAAGCGGCATTTGAACTTTTTAATACTCTTCATTCTGAAGGGCGGAAGGTTCTGGTGCTTGGGGAGCTTCTGGAGCTGGGGGACGAGGTTGAGCCGGCTATGCGCAATGCCGGCAAAACGGTGGCTGCAATGCGCCCGGACGGGGTTTTTCTGCTGGGCCCGGGCACGCGGCCTCTTCTGGAATCTGCCAGAAAAGACGGCTTTAAAGGGTACGGGGAAGTGTTTACTGAATTTGAAGCGCTGGAAGGGGCTTTGAAAGGCTATTTACGTTCCGGCGATACGGTCTTGCTGAAGGGGTCGCGCATGAGTGCTCTGGAAAGGCTTGATGCTGTACTTAAGGAGGTGGAGGCCTTGTAGTCTGGTCATCCTTGGGAGGGGAAATGATTAAAGAACTGCTTTATCCTCTGGTGGGCAGCATCAGAGCGTTTAATATTTTTCAGTATATTACTTTCCGCGCGGCCGGTGCGGTTGTAACTTCGCTGCTTATCTCGTTTCTGTTCGGCCCCTGGGTTATTCAGAAGCTGACGCGTCTCAAGCTGGGACAGGAAATACGTCAGGACGGCCCGGAGAGTCATTTGTCAAAGGCCGGAACGCCTACCATGGGCGGTGTGCTGATAGTGGCTTCGTTCTCGCTTTCGGTGTTTCTCTGGCAGAATCTGCGGGGCTTTTACGCGTGGATAATTCTGCTGACAGCCGGAGGCCTGAGCGCGCTGGGCTTTGTGGACGATTATCTGAAAATTACCCGGAAGAACTCGGACGGCCTGCATGCCAGGGTGAAGTTTAACGGGCAGATAGTTCTTTCTTTCGGAATTATGCTGCTCATCTATCTGTTCAGGAATCCGGAAACAACACTGCTCTACCTTCCTTTTCTGAAGAATCCGGTACTGGATATGGGGCTTTTGTATATTCCTTTCGGCATGCTGATGATAGTGGGTATGTCTAACGCGGTAAACCTTACCGACGGACTGGACGGCCTGGCGGCAGGTCTGGTTATTCTGGAACTTGTTGCCATTACAGTTCTGGCCTACCTTTCGGGACATTCCAAATTCGCCCAGTATCTTATTATTCCCTATCTGCCGGGCTCGGGTGAGCTGACTATCAGCACCATGGCCCTTACGGGCTCCTGTGTGGGATTTTTGTGGTTTAATACCCATCCGGCGGAAGTAATGATGGGCGACACCGGAAGCCTGAGTCTGGGCGGCCTGCTGGCTGTGTTCGGTCTGCTGCTGAAAAAAGAGATTCTGCTTCTGGTTATAGGCGGAATGTTTGTGCTGGAAACACTCTCAGTAATGATTCAGGTTGCGTATTTCCGCAGAACGGGCAGGAGGGTGTTCCGCATGGCGCCTCTGCATCACCATTTTGAGCTTTCAGGCTGGGCGGAAAGCAAGGTTGTCGCGCGGTTCTGGATTCTGGGCGGCCTTTTTGCGGTTCTGGGCCTTTCCACGCTGAAGCTGCAGTAGGGTGTTGCTGGTATGAAGAAGTTCCGGGCACAGCAAATGAATCTGCAGGGATGGACCGGGCATCTTGCGGCTGCGGAATTCCTGCTTGCCGCTGTGGGTGCGGTGGTTCTGTTCTCTGCCTCCTGGTATTTTGCTGATACGGTTTTTGACGATCCTTTCCGGATCTGGCGCCGTCAGCTTATCTGGATGCTGCTGGGGCTTCTGTGCGCCTTTGGTATATCCCGCATGGATAAAGGCTGGATCCGGAACCTGGTTCCTGTTCTGGTCTGGGTGTCTCTGGCTCTTAACCTTATGACCTTTCTGCCGGGTATCGGCTATAACGCCGGAGGAGCCCGGCGCTGGGTGGAAATTTTTGGTTTTACTTTTCAGCCTTCCGAGGTTACCCGTATAGCTCTTGTTCTGTATCTGGCAAGAATGCTGGAAAAAAATGCCGAACGGCTGGAAAACTTCCGGGACGGCCTGCTTCCTCCTCTGGTGGTTGTGGTTCTGCTTGTTCTTTCGGTGTATTTCCAGAACGACTTTTCCACGGCGGCGTATTTACTCATTCTGGCCATTGCCATGTTCTTTGCCGCGGGTATTCCCTGGGCGGCGGTGGGTATTACAGGCGCCGTCGCGGCTGTGGGAGCGGCTGTAATGGTTCTGGCCAAGCCCTACCGCATGAAGAGGGTCCTTTCCTGGTTCCATCCGGAAGCAGACCCTTCGGGGGCGGGCTTTCAGCTGCTCAAAGCCAGAATTGCGCTGGAAAACGGCGGACTCTGGGGGCAGGGGCTTGGCCGGGGAGAAATGAAGCGCGGCGGTCTTCCGGCGGCCCATTCGGACTTTGTGTGCGCCGTAATAGGTGAAGAGGCCGGGCTGCTGGGTATTGCCGCGGTTCTGCTGCTGTTTACCGTGTTTGCCCTTAACGGCTGGAAGCGCGCTCTGGATGCGTCTGACGCCTTTTCCCGCTGGACTGTTTTCGGGCTGGTTACGGCGGTTTACTGGCAGGTGCTGATTAATTTTTCTGTTGTTTCGGGGCTTCTCCCGGCTACCGGTATACCGCTGCCGCTTTTTTCGGCCGGCGGTTCGGCGGCCTTTGTTACTATTGTTATGTTCGGTTTAATCAACAGGTTCTCGGGAGGTGCGGAATGATTGTTCTCCGGCGTTCTCCCGCGCGTACTGTATTGATGGTGCTTGTGCTTGTTTTAACAGCTGTTCTGGCGGCCCAGATTATCTGGGTGTACAGGGTCTCTCCCCGTCTGGCTATACGCCGGGTAATTTTTGAAGGCGATTCAGGCTTCAGCGACGCTCAGCTGCTGGAAATGCTGGATGTTTCCGGTGAAACCTGGGCCTCTGTTAATGAAGAAGAGCTGGCAGCCCGGATGGAAAGGTATCCGGAAGTCCG
>PDRU01000009.1 GCA_002748225.1 Spirochaetales bacterium
ATTGAATGCTCTTTTAAGAAAGCAGATGAATGAGGAATGCCGGAAAGAGGCTGCAGGTAAATCTGTGTAAAGCTCTAAATCTTCTATAATGAAGAAGGCTCTTGGAATTAGAATTGGCCTCTGGATTAACTCTACCCGGGGGAGGTTGAAAGATATTTTCATTACACAGAAAGCTTTACAAGCTTAATATTCATATGGATATGGGGGCGCAGCTGCCATGAATGATACGTTGTTTACTTCTTTCCTTATTAGTTTCTCTTTTTTATATTCGTCTTATTTGCTTGTTAAAGAAGCAAGAAAGAAGCAAAAGAATAAACCGGGTATTTGTAGTTTGAGTGGATGGATTTTAAAATCTTTAATAATTATAACCTTTCTGATAGGAGTATTTATATTAGTCTTTACCCTTTATTTGTGGTTAAAATAAACGAGGATGATTAAATGTATATATTAATTGTTAGATTAGTTATTGGTATAATCTCTATTTTCGTAGCAACTTACTCTATGCTAAAAAAGAAAGATTTGATTGATAGATATGTTCAGCAGAAGAAATATCTTAAGTCAACATTTCTGGTTTTTCCAGAGGTGTTAATATTTTCAAGTGGTATTATCCTTATAGTATTGTTTTCTATGCAGCTGGGAACTTATCTTTCTTAACTTTACTTGTTATTTTTTTTATCTAAGTATTAATGTAAAAATGCACCGGAGGCGAGTAAATTCTGAAAATACAAGTTTTGAAGCTGAATTCAGAGCTGTTTACTTGAAACATAAGGTGGCTCACGGTAGTAGCATTTTAAAATCGTAACTTTTTTTTGTGGTTGTGAATGGATTCTAAATACTTGTTATCAGATTATTTATCATGGGAAGAATGGAATTGCATGTTTACAGAAAGCGTTTAATTTATAGACTTCTTATGATTATACTTTCCATAGCGGTTACCTATATTGATATTGTTACTTTTATCAATAATCCACTTTCTTTTTGGTTTGTTTTTCCTCTTCTGTACTCAATAATAGTTTATCTGACTACTTTGAATGCTCTGGTTTCTAAGATAGTTGTAGATTCTGATAAGTTTATATATAGATCTCTTTTTCAGCATTTTTCAAAATCAATATCTAAAATAAAAAAGGTAATAATGATGCCGAAGAAACAACAGAATATTAGAATTGTATCTTATGAGGGTGATGTTTCTTTTAATATATCTTTTTTATGGGAAAACTCGGTTGAATTGTATGCCTTGATAGCGGAAATATCTCATGATTCCTAACAATTCATTAAAGGAACCAACTCCTGAAAACACATCCGCTCTTTGAGAATCCAGTGAAGAGAACATGCTCCAAAAGAGAAACAAACACCCCGAATGTGCAACGGGAAAATAAAACTGTGGGAAGCGGCAGCGATTGCAGCGGAAATGAGCCGGGGGTGTCCGGCGGAGCGTAGTAAGCCGGAGATACACCCCCGAATAAGCGAATTGCAGCGGAAAGCGCGCGCCGCCCAAAAAGAGAACACCACGAAGGTTTGCCGGCTGGAGCTGCAGCTTTGACGCGGAGAGAATTCTTGACGCATTATGGGGTGTTGGCTCCGTTTGCAGTATTGTGTGTTTCAGGTATAATTCTGCTTATGGCTGTCAGCGATAATTTGAAGTTGTTTTACGCGGAACTGGAAAGGGCATGTCAGTCCAGTGGACGTTCTGTTCAGGAAATAAGTGTTATGGCTGTTTCCAAAACCCGCAGTGTCGATGAAATTACAGAAGCCCGTCAGGCCGGACTCCATCTGTTCGGTGAAAACCGCGTGGAAGAAGCCGCCGAAAAATTTGCCGGGCTGGATGCGGCTGAATATCCTCTGGTACTCATAGGCCATCTCCAAAGCAACAAAGCCTCCCGCATAGACCGCAGATTCAGTGCCGTTCATTCAGTGGATTCAATCAGGCTGGCCCGCCGGCTTTCCGCCCACAGGGAAAGCATTAATGCCCCTCTGGAGATACTCCTGCAGGTAAACACTTCCGGCGAAGAGTCCAAGTCCGGTTTCCGTGACGAACAAGAGTTTCTGGAAGCGGCCGCTGAAATTGCCTCTTTTCCGTTTTTAAAGCTCAAAGGAGTTATGACCATGGCCCCCTTTGTGGATAATGAACACATAGTGCGCTCCTGTTTTGCCCGCTGCCGTCAGTGGGCAGAGAAAATGCGCCCCTTCCTGGCCGCGGAAGAAGCTTCTTCCCAAAGCGCGCGGCCGATCATTTCCATGGGCATGAGTTCCGACTTCGCCTGGGCCGTAGCGGAAGGCAGCACAATGCTGCGCATTGGTACAACCATTTTCGGAGCACGTCATTGAGCGGCGCTGTTGTCAGGAATCGGCTTCAAACTTCTCTTGCGGCCCCGGCAGCAGATTATGCCTGACGATTATGTCCCCGAAGAGTACAGTCTTGAGGAATTCCCGCAATGGATGTGGGATGTCCGGCGCTATGAGGTGATTGCCGTGGGCGCTTTTCCCATTTCATTTTTCGCCACTTCACTTATATACGACTACGCTGTATTCGGGTCGCATAATTTTGATCCCGCTTACGCTCTGGGAACCCAGCGCAGTAAAAACGACATAGCCATTATTGCCGGTACAGCCGCCGGAGTGTCACTGCTGGTGGCTACCGCGGATATTATTATTGAACTTGTCCAGCGGAATAAACGGAATAAAGAGCATGAACAGTCAGAAATTTCCGGTTCAGCTGACTGAGGGAGAAAGCATCCGGGCGGACAGCTTTGCCGCTTCGCTGGGCCTGTTTACGCGCAGTCAGCTCCGTCAGCACTCTGTCCGTATTCTGGATGAACAGGGACAGCAAATAAAACCTTCCCGCAAACTGAGAAACGGCACTACGGTTACGGTGGTATGGGAAGACGCTCCGCCGCCGGATATTCAGCCGGAAGCTGTGGAGCTGGATATTATCCATGAAGATGAAAACTGTGTGGTTCTGAACAAGGCTGCGGGCTGTGTGGTGCATCCGGCTCACGGGCATATCCACGGTACTCTGGTGCAGGGTTTGATGCACCGCTATGCCGATCTGCAGACGGCCTTTGACGGCGACACTGAGCGCCCCGGGGTTGTACACCGTCTGGATAAAGACACCAGCGGCCTTATTATTGCCGCCAGAAATCCCCGGGCACTGGAAATGCTTTCCGCCCAGTTCCGCGGCCGCAGTGTCAGGAAAACCTATCTGGCCATTACCAGGGGTATTCCCAATCCCCCGGAAGGTGAAATATCCGAACCCATAGGCCGTCATCCGCATGAGAGAAAGAAATACGCCGTTCGGGTCCGAAACGCCAAAGAAGCTCTTTCCCGTTATTCGGTTCTGGACAGTGCCGCCGGCTGTGCCCTTGTGAAGGTGCGTATTCTGACCGGCCGTACTCATCAGATACGGGTGCATCTCCAGTCAATTGGAACTCCTGTTATGGGCGATCCTCTCTACAGCCGCCGTTCCGGCCGCTTTCCCCATGCGCAGCTTATGCTGCATTCATGGAAACTGGAAATACATCTGCCTGACGGCAAAAAGCACCGCTTTACCGCGCCGCTGCCGCCGCATTTTACTCAGATGATGCACAATCTGGGGCTTTCATTTAATTCCTGATTCTTCCGCGGAGCGCAGCTGAGGGTTCCATTTTTTTTCTGCCCGGACGGAAGTGGGCGGGCCTTCGGAGGGAAGCAGAAGCATATCTTCATTCATTGTCAGAATTCTCTCTCTGACAGAGGCCTCGGCGCTTCTGTGCTGTGTGTAATCGGCTGACAGAAGGGAGCCGGTGAAGATAAAAGATTCTGTTTTGTACACCCGGATATGTCCGGGAACTCCTTCTATCGGCACAGTTTCCACTGGTAAGAAAGGAATGGAAAGCACACCTTCTGCCGGGGCAGGCTGCGCGGTAAAACCTTCTACGCTTGAACTTCCCGCAAAAATTTGCGGACTGTATATTTTCATAAGGGTTCTCAGGCCGCGGGTATGGGAATATTCATTCTGCGTTATAAGCACAGCTGCTATATTCAGGGCGGAGTTCTCAATCATTTGGAGCATTTCAATATTAAAACATCCCGGATCTATCAGAATGGCGTCTCCGCCCTTGTGGGGGCTTATAATGTAGGTATTTGCTGTGTTGATTGAGGGAAACATGCGGAGAAGTGTCATAAGCGCAGTATATGTAGAGCCGCTTCCACATTCGAGTTGCGGAAATCGGCGTTGTCCAGAAGGGCGGCGGTAAAAACGGTGTGGTTCAGGTTGCAGTTTCTGAATTTTGCTTCTTTCAGATTGGCTGCTGTAAAGCAGCTGCCGTGCAGATCCGAACTGTTAAAACGCGCTTTTTCCGCCTGGATTCCCATGAAATTGACGTTGAGTAAATCGGAAGAGTGGAAGTCCGCGTGCGAAAAATTGCTCCCGGCAGCCAGCACGCTGTCCATACAGGTGCCGGAAAAATCAGAATGCGGTGCCTGAATTTCATCCAGCCGGCACATAATAAAGCGGCAGCGGCGCAAACTGCTGTTTTCCAGAGAAGTCCGGCAGAAGCAGCAGTGCCGGAATTCCAGCTCCTGAAGATCCAGATCGGATAAATCCATATAAGACCAGTCCATACCGTCCAGAGCTTCGGATGTATCTTTGGCCTCAAGAATAAGTTTCCGCATTTGCTGTATGTAATCCGCTGCCCGCGGATGATGAACGCGGCAGTAGCCGGTGTTTCCCCAGGCCGGCTGCGTGCAGGTTGTGTAACAGCAGCGGGAGCTTGTGTACATAATTTTATTCTACTGTTTAGCGTCGGGCCTGTCAGCTTGTTTATTAAAGTTAAGAATTTTTGATATACTCGCAAAAAGGAGCATTAATGAGCGGAAAAAATCTGTTGGAAAAAGTCTGGGAAAAACACAAGGTCCGTACTCTGGATTCAGGTCAGGACCAGCTCTTTATCGGTCTGCACCTTATACATGAAGTAACATCTCCGCAGGCCTTCGGCATGCTCCGTGAAAAGGGAATGGGCGTCCGCTTTCCAAAACGGACCTTTGCCACCGCGGATCATATTGTTCCAACCGATAAACTGGAACGTCCCTACACAGACCCTCTGGCTGAACAGATGCTTCAGGCTCTGGAAGATAATACCCGGCAGTACGGTATTACTTTTTTCGGAACTGATTCGGGAAAACAGGGCGTTGTTCATGTTGTCGGGCCGGAGAAGGGGCTGACTCAGCCGGGTATGACCATTGCCTGCGGCGATTCCCACACCGCAACCCACGGTGCTTTCGGCGCCATTGCCTTCGGTGTGGGCACCAGCCAGGTACGGGACATACTGGCCACTCAGACTATGGCCATTTCCAAACCGAAGGTGCGCCGTATTCTGGTGAATGGACAAATGCCGGAGGGGGTCGGCGCCAAGGATCTTATTCTGGCCATTATACGCCGTCTGGGTGTGAACGGCGGACTGGGATACGCGTATGAATATGCCGGCGAGGCTGTAGAGGCCATGACCATGGAACAGCGCATGACGCTCTGTAACATGAGTATTGAAGGCGGGGCCAGAGTGGGGTATGTGAATCCGGATGAAACAACCTTCCAGTGGCTGGCCGGCCGGCCCTATGTTAAAGATGAACAGGCCATGCGCCAGTTCGGTCTGCAGATGAAATCCGATCCGGACGCCCAGTATGACGATGAAGTGGTTTTTGATGCCTCCGTTCTGAAACCCATGGTTTCCTGGGGAATTAATCCCGGACAGGTGGTAGCTGTGAACGAGCCTCTTCCTGATATTGAATCTTTACCGGAAGAAGAACGGGAAACGGCCCGCCGAGCCTACTCTTACATGGGTTTTGCTCCGGGCGAATTCATGACGGACAAGGAAATAGATGTTGTGTTTATTGGTTCCTGTACGAACGGCCGTCTGGATGACTTGCGTGAAGCGGCCTGTGTGGCACGCGGAAGGAAAGTGGCTGAAGGGGTAAAGGCGCTGGTTGTGCCGGGTTCTCAGGAAGTGGCAGCCGCCGCGGAAGAGGAAGGTCTGGACAGGCTGTTTACCGAAGCAGGTTTTCAGTGGCGTTTTGCCGGATGCTCCATGTGCCTGGCCATGAACCCGGACAAACTGCAGGGCCGCCAGCTTTCGGCCAGTACTTCCAACCGGAATTTTATGGGCCGTCAGGGCTCTCCTTCCGGACGCACTCTGCTGATGAGCCCCCGGATGGCTGCCGCCGCAGCCGTCAAGGGCCGCATAACCGACCCCGGCAGTCTTTAAGGAGTTCCATAATGTCTCAGAAAGAACATCAGCCTGTATGTATTACAGGTTTCAGCGGCCCGGCCGTAGCGGTACGGGGCAACGATATTGATACTGACAGAATTATACCGGCACGCTTTATGAAGTGTGTTACTTTTGAAGGCCTGGGCCGCTACGCGTTTTACGATGAGCGCTTTGACAGTGAAGGCTCCCCGAAGGGGCATTCTTTTGATAATCCCCGCTGGGCCGGACATCCGGTTCTGGTGGGTAATGCCAACTTCGGCTGCGGCTCTTCCCGGGAGCATGCCCCCCAGGCTCTGAAAGATTACGGAATCCGGGCCATTGTGGCCGAATCTTTTGCCGAGATCTTCGCGGGGAACTGCTGCTCTCTGGGCATGCCGGCACTGACATTAACTTCTGCTGACGTTCAGGCGCTGCAGGAAGAGGTGGAAAGCCGGCCCGGTAATACTGTCAGCATTGATCTGGAA